>CALVJF010000014.1 GCA_944331885.1 uncultured Bacilli bacterium | reverse complement strand
ATGCTACCGATGATAGATATTATTGACGGCCAACGAGGGGAAATTGATTTTCTAATCAAAAATATTAAAGGTATTAAGCCAATTAAGGAATTTAAATAAGTATATAATATTAACTCTTTAGTTATGTGGTTGCGAAATATACGAGCTAGTATAAAAATTATAGTGTATGACAGACATAAAAATGGTAACACATAAATAATTGACCACCTATGATAACCAGTCAAGCGATCAATTACATATGCAATTATAATTAGGACAATTATTTCAGCAAATAATAATTTACTAATATTTTTGCGATGTTTGACAGCAGTAATAAAAGTAACCCAAAAACAAATTATTCCTAAAGAAACAAAAAATGACCATGATATTTTATAGCTTATAATATAGTTGATAAATAATGATAAAGTTATGCCTAATAAAGATATGAGTAGCAATATTCTATATAAAATATGATGAGCTTTGTAACTAGTTTTTATTTCTGGATATACAGAGTTGGGCTTTTCATTTTTTATTTCTTGGTTACAAAGTGGACATTTATTAAGATTAGTTTGAATAGTTACTTGACAGTTAATACATTTATTCATCTTCATCCTCCTCTTTTATATCATTAGTATTGATTGTTATATCTAACCCTTGATTTGATAATAGTCGGAAAAAGTTTTTTTCAATTTCACTATTCAAGTAATGACTAGAAAAAGCTAAGGATATTTTATCTTTATAAGAGCAAACACATATTTGGATACTGTCGGTACTAGTATAAACAGTAAAATAATCTATATATTTTTCTAACTCTATTGGCATTTTAATAATGCCAATGTTAGATAATGCCATTGTCTGATATTTTCTTGATATTCCATAACCTACTCGCATGACAATATCTTTAATAAATAGTGGAACAAGTCGAAGGATAAAAAAATGTTCTAGGAAGGCAAGTTTGTTCATCGTTTCCTTAATATTATTGGATTTTAAATAGTCAGCAAATTGTTGACTTACTGAAGATATAATATTTTCTAAATCACTATTAGATGGGTTATTATATTTAACAGTTATGACATTAAAAAAGTTGCGCATTGTTTTAAAGTTATAATATTGACGTAAATTTACAGGTACTGTAATAACAATTGGTTTATTGTAATCTCTAATTGACATTGTTTCTATAATGCTTTTGATTAAAATTGATGTTAAGTAAATAGTAATAGTTGTTTGGTATTTTTTTGCTATTTTGATTAATTCTTGAACATTAGTTAGTCCCTCGATTATTTTTAGGCGTCCTTCGCTATATCGTTTACTTTTTAAATGATAAGCCATTCTGTTAGGTTTAATTTTGAACTTATAACTTGGATTATAGTATTTTTCAAAACCATCATTTTCTTGTTCAACTGTGGATAAGTCGTTAATATTTAGCAAGTTATCCACAGGATGAATTATTAAAAGATAATTTTTAACAAGACTTTTTAAAAATTCTAGTGCTCCAGTGCCATCAGTTAGAGCGTGATATACTTCTAAATTAATCCTTTTTTGATAATAAGTTACTTGAAATAATAATTCGCCGTTCAGTTCTTCACAAGGGTTAGTTTGTTCTTCACTTACTATTGGCTGAATCTTTGTTTGCTCTAAATAGTACCAAAAAAAGCCCTTTTTAATCGTGGATGTAAATAAAGGAATATTATTGACAGTTTTATTTACGGCTTCTTGCAAAGTATTTTTGTCAATATTTTCTACTAATGTTGCTGATAAGCGAAAAGTTTTCGGATCATCTTTAGTCGTCGATGGTGGAAATATTTTAGCAGCATTATCTAATTTATACCATTTACTCATTAGCATCACCTATAAATAATTTTATGTAGTTCATAGCTTGTTCAGCATCTTTAAAACAAAGATAGTTAGTAAAAAAGCCATGAATAGTTTTAGGAAGATTATAATATTCTACTTTATTAAAATAGCGTTTAAGTTTTTTGGCATAAGCATGTCCTTCATCACGAAGAATATCAAATTCGGCTGTAATAATTAATGTTTTAGGCATTTTAAAAAGATTCTTACTTTTTAATGGGGCAATATATGGAGAATTTAAATCCTTTTTATCTTTAACATATAATTTTAAATATTCTTGCACATTTTGACGACTCAAAAAGTAATTATTAGCATTTTCAGTTATTGATTTATATGGTGAATATTTCGAAAAGTCAGTTTGAGTTAAAGGATAAAGTAAAATTTCTTTAGATATTTGAAACTCTTTACTCTTCTTAGCTTTAATTGCTACAGCTGTTGCTAAATTGGCACCAGCTGAATCTCCCATAATAATTATGTCTTTTAAACTTATATGATATCGCTGATAGTTACTTATTATAGCTTTTATAGTGTTATAACAATCATTGAACCCAGCTGGAAAAGGATATTCTGGAGCTAAGCGATAATCAATTGAAATGACAGTTCTATTTAATTGTTTAGAAATTCGATTACAAGCATTAACATAAGTTTGTGCACTACCCAGAGTCCATCCACCACCGTGAATGTAAAATATTATTTGATTATTTGGGGAGCGAAATATTTTGATTTTAATATCATTAACCAAGTAATCTTCGTATTTAGTAGTGAAATTTGCATAAATTACTTTCTGAATTGTCCGATATAATTTATAATGTCGTTTTATTTTTAGCATATTTATTTATTAGCGTTGATTATTGCATTGAGAATTAACATTATAAGTAAAAAAGCTAATGCTACCAATGTTAATCTTGCAAAATTTTCTCCTAGATATTGAGCTAAAAAGCTAAAAATTGTATTATATATTGAAATTAAAAAGTCTTTTATCTCTACATAAATATCAGTAAAAATATTTTTTATGGCATCTAACATTATTTATCACCAAATATATTATATTATACTATTGATTTTTGTTCAATTGTTTGTTATTATATTGTTGCTTATGGCGGTATTGGTGAAGTGGTTAACACGCTAGATTGTGGCTCTAGTATGCAAGGGTTCGATTCCCTTATACCGCCCCATTAAAAAATTAAACTTACGAATTAGTTTCTACTCGTAAGTTTTTTATTTTGAGATTTTTTATATTTATTATAAATGATGGAAGCAATTAACATCAAAATAACTTCTAATGCTATTACTTCCCATTGATTTAAAGAGAATAATTCGGCAATTTCTGAGGAATAAGTAATCATTCCAACGGAAACAACTTTAGCTACTATCGCAATAGGAAATAATATTTTTAAAGGGACGTTACCTAAGGCCGACCCGATACAAATAATTTCGTCGGGTAAAATAGGAATGGCAAATAATATACCAGTCGTTAAAAATGGGTTACTTTGCATCATTTTTTGATACGTTTTGTAATGCTGATTCTTTTTAAAATTACGGAGAAACTTTTTACTTAAGTAAGAAGTAATTTTATACATAGTTAAAATACCTAGTAAAATTACGATTAAGCCAATTACAAAAGATGGGTTAGCACCAATAGTTAAAGTCCCGGATAATATTGTTGTTGCCTCAGGAACGGGTAAACAAATTGGTTGAAGTATGCAGAGTAAGAAAAAAAGTAAATATTGCAAATCTATCACCTTGAATAATTATAACACTTTTCTTTTTTATAGTATTACTTAATTAAATCTGGAGATTCTATTGTATAAAGAGTTTTGAAAACATCGGAAGTATTCATCAGCTCATCATGAGTACCAGAAGCATTCAATTTTCCTTGATCAATAACATGAATAATGTCGGCGTCAATAATTGTAGATAAACGATGGGCGACAATAATTATAGTATGATCTTTTACTAAATTATCAATTGTCTTTTTAATAAACTCTTGCGATTCATTATCTAAGGCACTTGTTGCTTCATCAAATAAAATTATTTTGGTATTTAGCAATAATGTTCGAGCAATGGAGATTCTTTGTTTTTGACCTCCAGATAAATTTACTCCTCCTTCACCAATAATCGTATCATATTGATTAGGCAAACTCATTATATAATCATCAATATAAGCCTTTTGACATACTTGACGAATTTCTTCTAACGTTACGTCTTCTTTGACAATTTTAAAATTTTCAAAGATTGATAAGTTAAAAAGAAATGGATTTTGACGAATTATGGATATATTTTGGCGTAACGAAGATTCTGTTAATTCTTTAATATCTATTCCATCGATAGTAATTTGTCCAGAGGTAGCATCAAAGTAACGTAGTAATAGATTAAATATTGTTGATTTACCATTGCCACTACGCCCTATAATAGCTATTTTTTTATTTGGTTCTAATTTCATTGATAATCCTTTTAAAGTATCTTGTTCATCGGCACGATAACGAAAATTTACATTTTTAAACTCAATTATTCCTTGAGCATTATTTAATACCTGATCTCCAAACTTTTCGTCTTGATAGAGACGATTATTAACTATTTCGTCTATTCTTCTCAAAGAAACAGATACTTTGCTATAATTAACGCCAAAATCACTAATACTTTCGACAACATCATCAATACGCCAGATATAGTTTTCAATAACAGTAAATATTGCTAATGTCATTTGTCCTTTATAAACGAAGTAACCACCAGTTAATAAAATAATCAACTGAAGTATAAAATAAACAAATGAATTACTATTATAATAAATTATTTCATAAATTTTAATTTTACGATTTTCATAGAATAAACTTTCGAAGTTACTAAACATTCTTTTTTCAATATTATTCTTAATTCCTAATGCTTTTATTTCACGAATACCAGTAAAATCTTCGGTAGCTGATTTAACATATTGATCGGTTTGCTTTTTGATTACTTCTTGAGTCTTTTTAATTTTAGGGAAAAATTTAGCTGATATAAGTCCCATAATAATAGCGAATACTAGTATTTCAACTCCTAAAATTATTGAGGTTTTGAAAGCAATAATTAAAACTATGACTACTACTAATGCTCGGCATGTCATTCTGACTAATTTTGATAATAATTCCATGACACGAGTTGGGTCAGTTACCATACGATTAATAAATTCTCCTACCCCAATTTCTTCAAATGCTATTGCCGGAAGATCTATTACTTTATGGTATAAGTCTTTTAAGACATTTTTAGAAAATTTTATTTCTAAGTAATTATATAAGTAATCACGTGGTATAGGAAGGATAGCATAACATAATATGTGAATACCTTCCCAAATTGCAATATACATTATAAATTCTCCGATATTTTTAGCAATCAACGCCTCTAAAGCATAGCCCCATAAAAAAGCAGATATGATAGCAGGAATATAAGTAACGATTATTAAAAATATATATGTAAATAATTTCAATTTATCATTTTTTAAATATTCAAAAATTAATTTAAAATTACGCATATTATTTTTCTTCATAGTTTGCCTCCCATAATATAAAAAAACTACTATTGTAGTAGTAATTTTAAAATTGGTAACCCGTACGGGTTTCGAACCCGTGAAATACCACCTTGAGAGGGTGGCGTGTTAAGCCCCTTCACCAACGGGTCATAAATACATCATAATATTAACATAGATTAATATTAATGACAATAATAAACTAATTTGGTTGCTCCAGTAAGATTCGAACTTACGGAATGTCGGGGTCAGAGTCCGATGCCTTACCACTTGGCTATGGAGCAGTAATCGTATTTATTATAGCACTAAATTTAATATTTTGGTATACTATTGTTGGTGATGTTTATGCAATTTATTTGTTATAGTAATTGTAGTACGTGTAAAAAAGCTAAAGATTGGCTAAATGAACACAAAATTAAATATAATGAGCGAGATATAAAAGAAAACAATCCTACTTATGAAGAATTAAAATCTTGGTGGAAGTTAAGCAATGAAGACTTAAAAAAATTTTTTAATACTTCTGGATTAGTTTATAAAAATTTAAATTTAAAAGAGAAATTGCCAAACATGAGTGATGATGAAAAGTTAAAATTATTAGCTAGCGATGGTATGTTGGTAAAAAGGCCTTTATTGGTTGATGATGATAAGGTAATTATAGGATTTAAAAAGGAGAAATATTTAACTATTTTCAGTGAATAGTTCTATTTCTCCTTTTTTATATGAATCTAATACAGCATTCCATAGCATGTCTTCAACATTACGGGCCTTTTTAGGATGAACTAAATAGCGTGCTTGTAAAGTTATGTGATTTTTGTTTAATTTAGTATATATTATTGGATCTAGTTTATTATAGTAGATACGATAGTCTTTTGCAACGCCATGAATTTCATTTTCCATTTTCTTTGGTATTCTTTTAAGAATTTCATTTTGATTTAAAATACGATAAATAATACTTTTAGTCTTTTTTATATCAGCAGTTAGTGGAATATTTATTTCTATTTCATTCCAAATGTATTTAAATCCAATTGTGAAATTTCTCAATGGCTCAGTAAATATCAAAGAGTTTGGGCAATTAATTATTACTCCTGTACTTTGACCATTTGGTTCTTTTTCATTAATTTCTAATAAACTAAAACTCAAACTACGAATGTCGATTACATCTCCTAAATGGCCCCCTATTTCAATTCGATCTTCTAATAAAAATGGCTTATTGGCTTTAATATATATTCCACAAAAAAAATTAAAGATAAAATCTCGAAGGGCAATAGCAACACCAGCTGAGAAAAAACTGATGAAAGTTAAAAAATCGCTAATATAAGAGTGCCATATATTAAGAATAACGAGTAAGATAACCAAATTACCAATTATTCTAACTCTTTTAATAAAAATAAATTCTCTTTTGTCTGCTTTATTTAATCTTAAAGCGAACTGGCATATAATAGCAGTGCAAAATTTTATAATTATAATTGATACGATACTAATTAAAACTAAATATATTACAATTTCATCAATGCTTGTATATTTAGATAAAATTCGACTTATATCTTGAATTATTTGCATTTTTTCCCTCCTTTGTAAATGGTAATTATACCACTTTACTAAGTTTATTAATATATGTGTTCTAATAATTTTAAGGTATTTACACATATTTTACACGCAGTTTAGTTTTATAAAAACTTATGATAAAATAATTTTAGGTGATATAATGTATAATCTCATGGAAAAAGCTATTCATTTTGCTACAATTGCACATAGTGGTCAAAGAAGAAGAAATGAAAATGTAGATGTAATTTTTCATCCATATACAGTTGGGATGATTTTACTAAAATTAGGATGTTCTGAGGAAATTGTTTGTAGTGGTATATTACATGATATTATTGAAGATACAAATTATGATTATGAAGATTTAAAAAATAATTTTGGAATAAAAATCGCTAATAACGTTAAAAAAGTTAGTGAAGATTCTAATATAGATAACTGGCGGACACGAAAAGAAAGTTTTATAAATCAAATTAAAGACGAGGAGAAAGATATAATAACTTTGGAAATTGTTGATAAGTTGCATAATCTTTTAAGTGAATATGAACGCTTTAAAAAGGGAGTAAATATATGGAGTAATTCACCAGCTAGTTATGAAGATAACAAATGGTTTTATGAAGAAATTTATTTTTTAGGTAAAAATAAAAATGTTAATAAAGATTTATTAGATAGGTATAAATTTTTAATGGAAGAATATTTTGGAGGTAATTATGAATAAAAAAAGAACAATTATCAGCATTATATTGCTATTTATTTTTTTATTAATAACTTATTTGGTCATTAATGGTTACACTTATAGATTTGATGATAAAATATACGAGTTTATAATTAAAGGTCAAAACGATATTATTACGTCTTTTATGAAAATTTATACGCAACTTGGTGGACCATATATATTAGTACCCCTTACACTCCTTTTAATATATTTCTATCGAAATACTAGTTATAAGTTTTTGATTCCCTTAAATTTTATTGGTGTTTATTTATTAAATTTCTTTATTAAAAATATCATTGAAAGGCCAAGACCTGTAGGAATTAATTTAATTACTGAATCCGGTTTTAGTTTTCCTTCAGGTCATGCAATGGTTAGTATGGCTTTCTACAGCTATCTAGCCTATTTGTTAAATAAGAAAATTCCCCAAAAATATCATATTTTAGTTTATGCAATAATTTTCCTATTAGTAGTTTTTGTTAGCATTACAAGAATCTATTTAGGTGTTCATTATGCGTCTGATGTTGTCGCTGGAATAATTTTAGGTTTATTTTTTGTTATTAACTTTATTACTATTTCTAAGAAGTAGAATTTTGTATTGATTGTTCATACAATATTTTATATAATTATTGAGTTTGAAAAGGTGATTGTATGATTAATCAAAATATAGCAATGAAAGTATCTAGAAATACTGTATTAGTTAATATAGTATTGTCTGTTTTTAAATTTATGGCTGGATTAATTGGTAAATCTCAAGCCATGATTAGTGATGCTGTACATTCTTTATCAGATGTTTTGAGTACTTTTGTAGTAATGATTGGAATTAAAATTTCTAATAAAGAAAGTGATGATAAACATCCATATGGTCATGAGCGTTTTGAGTCTGTATCAGCATTAATTTTAGCTATTATCTTATTTTATACTGGGCTATTTATTGGCTATTCTTCTATTAAAGGATTGTTGTTTAGCGGAAATAGCCAATCGATTCCTGGAACAATAGCTTTAGTTGGTGCTATAGTCAGCATTGTTGTTAAAGAGTGGATGTATTGGTATACGATTATTTGTGCTAAAAAAATAAATTCTGATTCTTTAAAGGCTGATGCTTGGCATCATCGTAGTGATGCCTTATCAAGTGTTGGTAGTTTAATAGGTATTATTTCGACAAAAATGGGATTCGTCTATGGAGATCTAATTGCTAGTTTGTTAATTTGTGCTTGTATTATTAAGGTAAGTTATGACATTTTTATAGATGCTACTGGTAAAATGGTAGATAAAGCGTGTGATGATGAATTACTAAATAAATTTATTGCTACTATAAATAAAAATAAAAAAGTTAAAAATATAGATAATATTAAAAGTAGAATGTTCGGTAATAAAGTATTCTTGGATATTGAAATAGCTGTCGATAAGACTTTAAATATTAGTGAAGCTCATGCTATTGCCGAAAGTGTTCATAACGAATTAGAAAATAAATTCGATATTATTAAGCATTGTATGATTCATGTAAATCCTTGGAAGATAAAAAATAACACTTTTAAATCTTAGTGTTATTTTTTTAAGCCTATATTTGTTCCTAATTTAACTTTTGTTTCAATATTTTTTTTGGTTCTTTTAATTATTTCTTGATCAGGAATAATTGTATCCTTTTTAAATAGTAGAATAATTGTTGAAGCGCCAAAAGAAAAGTAACCTTTTTCTTGATTCTTTTTAAAATTTGTTAAGGGATAATTATTAATTTTACCAACGTTTAAAGCCCCTATTTCGATATAAATAACTTGGTTAAAATTAGTTGTTTTTAAAATAGATACTTCACGACTATTTTGAGAATATACTTTGATATGTTGGTGAACTATAGGATTAACTGTATGAAGTACGCCTTTTATTTTATAATTACTAATTATTTGTCCATCGTCAAAGAAATGGTAATGATGGTAATCGTCGACAGTTAAACGAAATATAAAGCAATAACCATTTTGATATTCATCATGTAATTTTTTACTATTTGTAAGACTATTGATATCGTATAATGAGTTTTTTATTCTAAAAGTGGAGTTTTTATCAATTTTATAAATTGTTAATTTAGCATCAGATGGTGCTATTAAAATATTATTTTTACTATTAAATGGTCTTTTATTTGGGATAATTTGACGAGTAAAAAAATCATTAAAAGAAGAATATTTTTTTATTGGATAGTCATTCATGTTAATATGATTCTTTTCTATAAACTTTTTTATAAAGATGCTAGATATTTTGGTTTTAGTTAAATAAGAGAAAATTTTAGAAAAAAGAGGAATTGTTAATACTTTTAAAATTATCCGACCAATTATAGTATTATATAAAAATCTTAAAATCTTTGAGGTTTTTTGAGTATATGTTTTTTGAGTATACGGATCATATATTTGCATTATTTAGTACCCAAAATAAAGTAACTTATCATTATAATTGAAAAAACAACAAAGACATAAAGCCATTTTGTTTGAGGCTTTTTAAAGGTAAAATTTAAAATAAATAATAAAGCAGTAAAAGCCATAATAGTTGTATAAAATGTTGTGAAAGCGGTGCTATTAATAAAATTCTTTAAAGCATATGCTAATGGTAAAATTATGGAAGTAGAAGTTACAGGTAAGCCATGATATTTTGCGACACCTTTGTCTTTGCCACTTTCTTCAGCTATTATATTAAAGTATCCTAATCTGATTATTCCTCCTAAAGTAAATAAAGTATAAATAATTATGTGGTACCAGTCTTTTAGTCCTAGACTATAGGCTATAATTACAGGAAGAAAAATAAAAGAGTTCATATCTGCTAAAGAGTCTATTTGAATGCCAAATAATTTTTCCTCATTAGTTCTTTTACATGCTCGAGCTATCTTGCCATCAAATCCGTCACATATTCCGGAAATTATTAAGCAAATAATGGCTGAAGTTGTAAAGCCATTAAAAGCATAATAAATACCGATACAAGATGAAATTACCCCTAAATAAGTAACAAAAACACTTGGCGTGTAATAACCAATAAATAAATTATTTTCCTTTTTTTTAAACATAAGTACTGCTCCTTAATCAATCAATTTCAGAAAGGTTTAAATTTTCTTCTTCTATTAAATCAGCAAATTCTACTTTAAAGCGTTCTATTTCTTTTAGTTTAGCATCTTCATAGATATTTTTGGCATTACATATTGCTTTATAAATATGTTTAATTGTCACAACGTTTTCGTTATCATACAAAGCGTAAGTAAATGCATTAGAAAGAATTGTTAAACAAATGTCTGGATAACGGCTTGCTACTTCGTAAACTCTTTTATATTCGTCTGTCATTTCCACAATAAAGGCCATTATTTTTTCTTTAATGTAGTCAGTATATCCTAATTTTACATTCAATTGCTTTTCTAATTTAGGATATGTTCCCATTAATATTTTTACTGTAGTTGGTTTATCTGCCTCTAAAACATCAATCTTTTGGAATCGGCGAAGAAAAGCGCGGTCGCGTAATATGTATTGTTCATATTCTTCGGTTGTTGTGGCTCCAATCATTTTTATGTCGCCTCGATCTAGACCTGCTTTAAACATATTAGCAAAATCAATACCACTTTCGCCACCTTGAGACTTATTAACTAATACATGGGTTTCGTCTAAAAATAAAATAGTTTTTTCTCTATTTGCTAATTCTTTTACTAACAAATCTACCCTATTTTCAACTTGTCCTTCGCTTTCACTAGTACCGAGTAAACTAGTAACATTTAATTTAAATAAGTCATAGCCGAATAAGGCGTTAGGGACCATATTATTTTTGATACGATAAGCTAAGCCTTCAACAATTGCTGTTTTACCAATACCAGGCTTACCAACAAGTAGCGCACTTTTTTCAGGAGTTAAAAGAGTTAAGATTACTTGTTTTATTTCTTCATCACGAGCAATAGCAGGATCTGTTATATATTCTTTAGCAATCAAATCTTCTCCATAGCGCTCTAAAATACTTACTTTTTCGTTCATAAATATCACCTTTTTAATTATAACACATAAATTTAAAACTTTTATCTTTTTTTAAAATTTAGTGTTGACATTTTAATTTATACTGGTATATAATGTAGTAGTGATGCCTGATTAGCTCAGTCGGTAGAGCGCACGGCTGTTAACCGTTAGGTCGTAGG
>CALVJF010000013.1 GCA_944331885.1 uncultured Bacilli bacterium | reverse complement strand
CAATGAATCACAAGATATTTACTATAATAGTGAAACTCCAATTACTATATATGGCTTCCCATCAAGTATCTCTGATTCACCGGATTACAGTATATTAAACCCTAATAACACTAATTTTCGTTTAGTTATTTTACACGAGCCAGATTCAATTATAGACATTATCAATAGCAAGCCAGACCTAGTTTTAAGTGGACACTCTCATGGTGGACAAGTACGTTTCCCATTTATCGGAGCTGTATATACACCCATAGGAAGCAAAAAATATTATGAAAGTTACTATAAAATAAACGAAACTGAATTGTTTATATCTTCAGGAATTGGTACAAGTGGTTGGGAAATTAGATTTTTTAATCACCCTTCTATCAACTTATATCGTTTATATTCAACAAACTAAAAAAAAGCACTATAAATGAACTGCATCCCATAGAGTAGACATCAATAAAAAACCACACAAAAAGAGAAAAATAATTTTCTCTTTTTAATATGCTGCTTTTTTATTGATGTCTCCTAAACGGGGTTCACATCATAAATAGTGCTTTTTATAATTCAGCAGTATATTCTAACAACTTAATGAACATCCTAATAAATATTCCACTTAGACCTTTTTTACGTAATTTTCTTATTTCAATTCTCTTTTTATCAATTGGTAAATCGCCAAAAATAATATCTGAAATCATTTCTTTCAATCTTGTTTCAATTTGTAAATCACTTATAATTGCATCAAGATCTTCATTGATTATACGAACAGCATCAATTTCAATATTTTTTCCTTTACAATTAATAGTAAGTTGTTGTGTTGTCGGAACCGCCTTAATCTCAACTATAAAATCATTATCTTCAACATAACTTGTAGAAGGAATTGCATCCTTTCCTAACATAACAACTACTTCATCTGCTTCACGAGTATTTCTAAACCTAATGCGATAATCTCTCTTATCAGGAATTATACCACTTTTACCTTCAACGGGACGAATAATTACTGTAAAGTTATTTGCTAGATAATTATAATCAATCCTTGTAACAATATAATAGCCATCTTTATATAAACTACTATAACCATCATCTTCGTACAAATTGTATATATTACTTTTGCCAGGAAAAATATGTATTTCCATTGCTTTAGGCGAATTAGTATTATTTATATTTTCTTCTAAATCAGCCAGAGGTATTATTGAACCGCTTTTAGCAAATACTGGATAATCTTCATCTTTGTAAAATACCACATACCTTTTATTACCGGGAAATTTTTTCCCTGTTTTAAAATCATACCATGTTCCTTCTGGTAAAAAAACTCTTTCAACAGCTCTTCCCATAACATTATCTTTTTTATTAGTTATAGGTGCTACAAATAACTCCGTACCAAAATAATATTCATTTTTATATACAGGTTCATCATATATTTCTGGATAATTATAATATAAAGGCTGTATTAAAGGTAACCCAGTTTTATGATACTTGTACGCTTCACCATACAAATAAGGAATTAATCTGTGTCTTAATACACAATATTCACGAACTATATTTAAAGTCTGAACATCCCATTTCCATGGTTCCCTTTTATAATAGTGTCCATACTTAGCTGCAAATCTAAATATTGGACTAAAAGTTCCTAATTGTACATATCTAACATATAACTCCGAATCTTCAATACCATCTTTATATCCACCAATGTCATGACTCCACCAGGATAAACCAATATTAGAGCTAGTCGAATTATAATAAGGTAATGTACTCAAAGTTTTCCAACTAACAATAGTTTGACCTGAATAATGAACAGGATAACGATGGGCAGCAATCCTTGAATTACGAGCTAAAATCATTCCTCTTTGATTTGTAAAACGTTTATAATCATTAAAATGATAATAATTTAATGCATCCATAGTAACTCTATCATCAGGATTATAATAATCTAACCAAAAGAAATCGACTCCAACATTATACAATGGCAATATTAATTTATTAAAATAAATATTTAAAATAGTATTATCAAAAACATTAAAAGGAATTGTTGATTTGTCATTAATATTTAATAAGGCAGCAATTTCCGCAAATTTAGGTTCATGAGGATATATTCCCTCGTGTGGATCAATATTTAATCCTATTTTAATACCTCGATCATGCAAATAAGTAATAAAATCTCTCGGATTAATAAATAAATCTGGATTAAATGTATAACCAGTCTTATATCTACGCCAATTAGCTTTATCTTTTTGATGCCACGTTTCACCTAATAATAAAACACTAAAAGGAATATGATTACGATTAAAATCTGTCATTAAATCTTTAATACTCTGATAATTATAAATCTTATCTCTATTCCACCATATTCCAAGAGCATATCTCGGTATTAAAGCTGGTTGCCCAGTAAGTTTAAAATAATCACGTAAACAATAACCAAAATCATTTTTATATAAAAATACATAAGTGTCTATCTTTTCTCTTTCCTCACGGCTAAGAGAACCATCTTCTAAAATAATCATCGATTTTGAATCATCTATTGAAGCAAAGCCATCTGTGGAATATAATCCCTTATTTTTCACAATTATATCCTTAACAGTCTTAACAACTCTTTTCTTAACATTTTCTACATTTAATTTCTCTAATTCCTGCTCATAAGTTACAGTTCTATCTAAATTAGCCACTACTCCATAGAAATTACGAGCTTCTGGATGACCAAAATACCAAACCTTATCTGTATCTAATAATGAAATTTTAAAATATCCTTCAGGTGCATATTTAGGCCCCATAAATGGTTTATTTTTTTCATATTCTAAAGAAAAATATTTTGTTGTAATAACTAAAAAACGTTCATCCTCTTCTACTCGAAATTTTGGAATATCAAAATCTCGAAATAAAGCTAATTCTGTTGGTCGATCCTCAAATTTACCATTATCATCATATTCTAATCTAACTAACAAATCACTTAAAATAGTAATACGATATTTTTCTCCCTTAAAAATAACTTGCTCCTTACTACGAGCTTTCCCATAATCTATATGAAAGTGTGCACCTAATTTTGCCATTTACAATCACCCTCTATAATAATAATATCAAAAAAAGCATTGCAAAACAATAAACAAATCAAATATAATATTTAAGTGGTGATAACATGTTTAAATATTCTTTAGATAATAAAAGATATCATACCTTAAATTATTACTATAAAAATAAATATCACAAAAAAGTTTTTAAAGTAAGTTTAAATGCTGGTTTTTCTTGCCCTAACAAGAAAAATGGAACTGGTTGTATTTTTTGCTCTCCTAAAGGTAGTGGTGACTTTGCTGGTGATGTTACAGAAGACTTAATAACCCAATTTAATAAAGTTAAAGATATTATGAGCAAAAAATGGCCAGATGCTTATTATATTGGTTATTTTCAAGCTAATACCAATACCTATGCACCATTACCTATTTTAAAAGAAAAATACGAAAGTATCCTTAATTTACCAAATGTTATTGGCTTAAATATTGCTACCAGAAGTGATGCTATTAGTGAAGAAACACTTAATTATTTAAAAGAATTAAATACTAAAACTGATTTAACAATTGAATTGGGCTTACAATCTATTCATGAAAAAACATTAAAATTTATTAACCGCGGCCACACCTTAGAAAATTTTACAGCTATGGTCTACAAACTTGCTAACAACAATATTAAAGTTGTCGTCCATATAATTAATGGCCTACCAGGCGAGACAAAAGAAGATATGATTAATACAGTAAAATTTTTAAACAAGTTACCAATCCATGGCCTTAAAATTCACATGCTTCATATTTTAAAAAATACCCCTTTAAATGATTTATATCAAATAAAGCCCTTTAAAATATTATCTAAAGAAGAATATATCGATATAGTAATTAATCAACTAGAAAACTTAAGACCAGAAATTGTCATTCACCGTATTACTGGTGATCCCAAAAAAGAAGATTTAATCACACCAACTTGGTTATTAAAAAAATTTTGTGTCTTAAATGATATTGATATAGAAATGCAAAAAAGAAATACTTATCAAGGTCAAGCCCTTTAGTATTTCTTTTTTATTTTAAAATTCTACGTACTCTTCTGTATTATAAAGTTTTCCTTCAATTTCAACATATATTTTATACTTACCTTTTAAATTAACTTCGTTAATATATTTCGTAACAACAATTCCATTTTCATTTTCCTCTTCTGTAAATATATCAACACATAAAGCAGTATAAGGCTTTTTACTAACAGATACATTATAAATATTAGACTTTAATCCATCAACTAAATATAGTTTGACATCAGTTCCTTTTTTAAATTGGCCTTTAAAAACTAAACGATCATACTCTTTATTAAATGTTATATTATGATTTTCATATTCCTTATCAATTTTATTAATATTTAATAATAATCCAAAGTGTTCACTATCAACTTTAGTTTCACCTAAATCACCTTTAATTTCTGCTTTTCCTAAAGTAAAATCATTTCCAACATAAACTGGCATTTTTTCTACTCGATAATTATTAGTTGGCAAAGTAATTTCAAAAATAACTTTATCATTTAATAATTCAGTTGTAATACTTCTTAATTCATCAGCTCCAGCAAGACCTGCTGGTTCATTTTGCACAATACCATCCTTATATGAAATTCCTCCTGAGTGAACAATATAATGATTTTTAGCCAAATAATCTACATCAGAAATATAAGGAGAATAATAATCACTACCTCTTTCTTTACCATATTCCCATACTTGTTCAATTGTCATTTTTTCTGTATCAATTTTATACATTACTCCTCTTGTATAACTATCTTCAGCTTTAACATATTCACTTTCAATTTTAGATTTATTATTACCATTATCTAATATAAATACATAACCTTCAGGTGTAATCATTGCTGCATGTTGACTCCATTGCCACTCAAATTCACCATCACCAACAGGTTTAAAGAAATACTTTTGATATTCTTCATTCCAATTTGTTGGATCACCAATAATCCAATTTAATTCTCCAGTCTCATAATCTATATTAATTACCGCATCTTTATGACGCCCAGACAAAGTTATAGAATTTGTAGCTTTATCATACCAAACTGAATTGTTATGAAACCAATCATAATTTATCCAAGATGCACTTTTACCATCTTCCATATTTAAAACATCTTTTAAATCAAAAGTTTTAACAATTTTCCCAGTTTCTCGATCCATTTCTACAACAATATCTTCTACAGTCCCATCGGCATTATTAAATTCATCACTAGCAATTAAGAAATTACCATTTTCCATTTCAAAGTAATCATGGTGATAACCACCCCTTAAACTATATTCATTATATACTTTACCCAGCAAATCCATTTCATACATACCGGTCATATAATAAGGAGAGTTAACAGGGCGTTCAGTACTTAACATCAAATGCCCATTTTCTAAACGATCTACCTTCCACAAAGCATAACTACTTAAATACCATCTTACATCGCCATTTACATCATATGCACATGTATACCCAACACTAGATGGCGTGAAAAAATACAAATCATTCGTTAACTTTTCTTTTTCAGCCTTCACTTTCGTTGGCAATATAAAATTTTCTGGTAAAGGATCAGTTTGAATATTTATTGTTTTTTTCTTCTCCCCAACTTTAATTATTACCTCATTTAAAGTATCAGCATATAAACCATAAACTGGAATATAATGCTCTTTAGCTGCTTCAAAAGTTTGTTCAAAAGTACTTAGTTCATCTTTTCCAACTACAGTAATAGTTACTTCTTCTTCCCTATCAGTTTCAAACATCACTAATGCTGATAAAGGAGCATTTTCATATGGATCTAAAACAATATTAGGATTATCAAAAGTATACCCACTTGCTGATAAATTACTTTCTAATTTCGATTGCTTTTCAACAATACTAATAATTCTTTCTACTTCACTATTAGCTTTGTGACTAAAATAGTAATAACCACCCATAAAAACTATTATAAGTAAAAATATAATTAACCAAAACTTATAATTCTTCCAAAATTTTTCTTTCATTTCTTTCACCTCAAATCCAATATAACACAATATATTTCCCAAAATAAATAAACGAAAAGTTTAATTAACTAAACTTTCCGTTTAATCATTACAATCATCAACTAATTTTAATGGTACTTGAAAAATATCAAAACTTCCATCTTCCTTATAAGCTTTAATATTTATATATACTTTATATTCTTCTAAATTTCGACACATTGAAGTATAATTGCCAATTTTAAATTCCACTTCTTTCAATAAATCATTAAATGTTTTATCACTATTTTTTTCTGTCACATATGTAGCAATTTCTTGTTCACTACCATTTAGATTTTCAATTAAAAAACATTCCAAATATTCATAAATATTATCATTATCTAGTTTATAATCTATTTCTGATATATAAATCGACTGCCTATCCTTATAAGAAGTAATAACTCCATTAATACTAAAAATTTCACTATCAGTAACAATAGAATTAAATATATAATTATTTTTTAAAAAACTTCCAACTATCACAATACTTAAAATTCCTAAAAAAATAACTATTGCAATAATTAAAATATTCTTTCCACTCCTAGGTTTATTTTTCTTATTTCCTTCTAATAATTCGTCTATATCTACATTAAAAATTTCACTTAATTTTTTTAAAATCTCAATATCCGGAATTCCTAATCCTCGCTCCCACTTAGAAACGGCCTGACTAGTAACAGCTAATTGAGCAGCCAATTCTGCTTGAGTAATTCCCATTTTTTTCCGTTGTTCCAAAATAAATTTTCCTATTTTTTCTTGATTCATACTTCCATCCTCAATAAAATTATATCATTTATTATTCAACAAAAAAAGGATTTTATTAAAAATCCTAATCTTCTGGCTTTAAAACTAATTGATATAAATTATTAGCTACTTCTCGATTATTAAATTCAGCTTTAATTTTTCGATTATCAGCTTTATAATCATTACCAAGCATTAACTTGAAAAGATTAATTGTTTCTAAAACTAAATCGTTATAATCCTTATTATAAACACCATCTTCATTTTGAAAATTATTTAATGCAGTAATATTAGCTACAACATCACGTAAAGCATTACAAGATCTAGCAATAGTAAAGTCATACGTCTTTCCTGTAACTTGATCTGCATAAGTTAAACCAATATCAGTATTTTCTTCATTTTTAAAAGCATCATCAGCAAAAACAAATGAATCAACTTGTTCAACTCCTAAATCACACGCATCAGTAGCACAAACTTTAATAAATAGTTTCCCAAATTCTTCTAATACTTTATTGCCATCTTTTTGTAAACGACTATT
The DNA here is from genome assembly GCA_944331885.1 of uncultured Bacilli bacterium. GTDB lineage: Bacteria > Bacillota_I > Bacilli_A > RF39 > UBA660 > CALVJF01. The sequence continues at coordinate 5,273 of CALVJF010000013.1, read as the reverse complement.
AACTATTCCTTGTACATAATTTAATTTTCTTAATATTGCATCCTTAGCTAATTCATCATTGAATTCAGCTACATTTAGTTCATCTATATCATTAAGCATTTTTTCAATATCCAATATTGTATAAGCTTCTACCTCTTGCTTTTCCTCATCAGTTAATGCTTTCATTCCTTCACATACCGAATTTAAATCCATCTCTGCTAAACGATTAGATATTAATACATAATGTTCTAATTCATTTATTTTATCAAAACTAAATGAATCATTTTCAGCTATTTTTTCATCTAAAACACTTTCTTCACTTTGTTCGGCAACAATGTCTTCTAAAGGTACATCAACATTAACGTTACTATTAAAATAATCCCAAGCAACAATACTACCAACAATAGAACCAGCAAGCACAAAAGCACCAACTTTTACTGCCAATTTTTTACCTTTTTTCGGCTTTACTTCTACACTTTCTAATTCTTCTTGTTCGTTTAAATCTTGTTCTTCTGATGGTAAACAACCATACATCATATAATCCCCTCATTTCATAGACAAATATGCTAACATACAATTCACTATTTGTCAAATTCTTGTAAACTTATAAAATCACCAAGCTTTATAGTTCTTATTAAACCATTATGACCTACATCAAAGTTTATTATTACCGGGATATCTTCTTTTATATTTAAAAATTTCAACATATTTTTTATCTTATCCTCAGTCATGAAACAGGAATTACTAAAACTACCAAAAATTAAACCAACAACTTGCCAGATATTACATTGTAAAAAAGAAGTTAAATTACGAGTAAACTCACGATAAAAAGCTCCTTCTTTATAATTATCATCATCTTCCAATAATAATATAACCTTTTTTTTCTCACATAAAAATTCTGTTCCTTGTAATAAATTTAACGTACATAAATTTCCTCCAAGTATAATTCCTTTCATTTCCTTAGTATCAGAAATAAACATATTATTTTGTGGCAAATAATTATTATTCATTACACATTCTTTAAATAATTGCCAATTGTTATTATCAAATAATTGTAAAAAATTAGGGCCTAAATATACTGCAAAATTACACTTGGTATATATAGCAATTAATAAAGCCGTATTATCAGAAAATCCACATATTATTTTCGGATTTTGTTTAATTAATTCATAATTTATATTAGGCAATAGTTGATTAACATTGAATCCTCCTTTACCACATATTATAGCTTTAACATTTTTATCTAAAAAAGCATCCATTAAATCTTTAATTCTTAACGACTGCGCAGCACATTTAAAATCTTCATCAATATCATAAACATATTTACCTAAACTTACCTTAAAACCAGCCTCTTTCAAAAGTTTTATATTTTTATCGACAATTATTTTATCTTTTTTAGTAAAACTCCCTGAAGGACATATTATTCTAATCTCATCTCCATACTTTAAATTTTCAAACATTTTCATTCCTCCACAATAATTTATTATTACTACTTAAAGCATTAACTTTTCTTTGACATTCAATTCCAGTAGCCTGTAACAATCTCTTCATTTTAGCATTATCATATCTTGAAGAAAAACAAGTAATAAAATAATAAACAATTATTTGATCGCTACTAACTATCTCCATCATTAACTCATACAAATCGGCAAAAAACTCTTTTTCATTATCATAGTAATTAATATATTTTTTTACTAAACTAATTAATTTATATTTTAAATATATTTCCCAATCATCATTGCTTTCTAAATTCATTGCTTGTATAACCAATGCATCAACATCTAAACTATTTTTATCAACACAGCCACTACTATAAAATAAATTTCTCAAATCACTCAGTAACTGCCATTCTAAAATACTTCTTCTAACTCTTCTCTTATTTTCTTGTAGTGTTTCTCTATATCTGAAAGCATAAAGAGCATCATTATTTAAAATATTTAACATTGTCTCAGAATTTAATTTAGTTATAATCTCCAGTATTTTCTCTTTAATATCTAAACTTTTACTTAAGTTATATACTCTTACCAATTCATTAAGTTTAGTTAAATTTACCATTTTATTATGTTCACATACTAAGTATTTCTCGCCATCGATAAATAAATATATTTCACCAACACCATAACCAATATTACCACTCATAAACATAAAGCTATCAGCTTTACATCCAAAAAAGCGTTTTTTAAAACTATCTGGCAATAAACACGCCTTTTCAAATTCTCGATTTTCCTCCTTTGTTTTTCTCTCTGGAAATAAATTAGCTTCCATTGTAAAAATATTTAAAGCCACTCCCTCATAACTTTCAGGATAATCAAATTCAGTTCTTCCATGATAAAAACTATCATATTTACTACCATATATATTTTTAGCGCTCAATACACTACCTGCACAAGCACTTAAAACAACTATATTATTCTTTTCAACCCAAGCTTTAACATTTATTCCTGAATCTGCCAAACTAGTAAAAGCACTACCTAATAATTGATCATCACCTATACCTAAAAATAAACAATCAGCTTCTTTTAATAATTCCTGTACTTTCACGGCATCGCTATTAATTAAATCTTGATCTAATATTGTAAAATTATCAATTTGCATTTCCTCACCAAATAATGTTTTAAAATAATAATTTAATGCTCTAAAATATAATTTACCGGTATTATTATTCTCCTCTTTTAAATACCCTCCTAGATATAAAATTTTGATATCTTTTAAATTTTTTTTAATTTTAAATAGTTTATATATTAAACTTATATACATAACTAAAAATTCATCCTTAATCCCCTCTTTATTAATTCTTCTATTTTCATTACGTGTTACAATCCCTGGCAAACTACCAGCTACCATACTCATCATTTAATTAACTCCTTCCAAATACAAAAAAACTATACGCTTTTACCCGTATAGTCTTTAAATTTATAAAATACAGGCAACAAGCATCACAAAGAACACTTGTGCCTACAACAAATTTAATGTCGTATTAACAAGTGTTGACTATTATGATGATGTTGCATATTAAACATATAATTCATAATATCTCTCCTTAATTGGGATACTAACATGAAAAAAATAAAATGTCAATTATCAAATATATAATATAAAACGGCACCACCCGTTTTTTCTACTACGGAATAATCTTTTTGCTGTTGAATTACATCTTTAGCAAATAACTCATCAAGTAATTTACCTATTTCTCTTTTAAATCTAATTTCACTAAAATTTAAACAATCTCCCCTATTAATAAATCCATCTTTTGTTGAAAAATCAAATTCTTTTTCAAAAAATCTAACGAGTCCTCTTTCTTCAACTAACTGTTTAAAATGATCTTCATAATTTACAAGCAAAGAAATATCCTGTTCTAAAAATTCTTCTATTGCTTTACAAACAATTCTTACTCGACGAAAATTTAAACTTTCTAAATAATTATCCCAATTTTTTATTATTCTTCTAATTTTTTTAGCCAAACTATTTAAATATTCAGGGTGAACACTCAAATAATCTGCTAAATATATATCAAATTCACGCATATAATTAATCAAAAAATTGATAATACCACAATTTATTAAATCATCTTGCGTACGAAACCTTTCATGTAATAAACTTTCTAAATAATTATTTGGTTTAAATTCAAAATGACTTTCAATTAAATGCTTCGCAAAATAGCCTAAAATATCTGGATAACCCGCATACTCATCCTCAAATATAGCAAATCCTAATCCTATTTCTCTTTTTTCCTCTTCATCATCAATTCCAAATTGAACTGCATTAATTCTAGCTTGTTCGGTTGTAAAATACGCCATCATTTTTAAAGCAGCAACAGGCAAGTGATACTTTTCAGCACAAATGGCAATTGTATTTAAATAATCTAAAGAATATTCAGCATTTTCAAAATAATAAATAAATACTTCTTCACTAAAATTATCATCATGCTTAAAAATCTCTAAAATTCCTAAAACAAAATCCGCATTAATTTTTACTTCATCACTACATAAACGATACATCCTTGAATCTTTTGTAAAGCGTAAAACTTCCAACATAAAAGCAGGATTATTTTCTAAGTCTTCGCAATTTACATCTAATTCATTACCGCAAACATAATCTAAAACCAATTTTTTATCTACATTTTCCACATTCACACCCCATTTATTAGTAAAATATTATACATATATTTAATCTTAAGGCAACAAAAAAAGGCTAAATATCTTCCAATTCGCCTAATAAATCATTATATTTATCTTCTAAATTACTACTATTAAAAGAAATATTATCTCCACTAATTTTCCAATTTCCTTTATTATCCTTTAAAAAATTAATTACTTTTTCTTGTACATTTAACAATTCAATCATATCATCAATATCATCAGTAATAGTAGTGTTACTTAAATCATCGGCTTCATCGCCAAAAACTAACTCTTCATATAAATCAACATAATAATCATCTAAATTATAATTATTTATATATTCCATTATTTCATCACGATCAAAATTAGCTAAAATCTTATCTTTTAGTGACTTGAATTCTTCCCTAGTATCATTTATATATGCAATAGTATCTTTAAAATCAGGGCCATCATTTTCATAATTATCAACAGTTAAAATATTTTCTATAGAGCCATCATTTAATAATTGAGCCATATCATAAGAATTGTTTATTACGTCTTTTAAATAATTTTTTACTGCTTTTTCCACTAGTAAATAATCTCCTTCAGTAACATTGACAATTAGCTTATTACTAAGTGTTTCATAATCAATATTATCACTACTCATTAAATTATTAACAGAATCTATCTCTTTTTTTAATTTAGCTTCTTCACTAAAATCAGTACTAACTAAATATACAATTCCCACTAAAATTACAAATATAATTCCAACAACTACTTTTTTCATTTTACCACCTAAAACCATTGTACCACAAAAAAGAGATAAAAATTTATTTTATCTCCAATTTCAAATTAGTTTTTTTCCTTTTATTCTTTCTTTTTCCTAGACGTGGAACAATATTATCTTTTACATATTTTGCTAAAAACAAAGCATATTCTCCATAATTCATATTTCTTGAACGATTTTTATACAATTTTGTCACTATTTTACGATTAGCTTTTCTTACATCAATGCTCAAATGAGCTTTCGATATATATTCATGAAAGCTTTTAGTTCCTATATCTCTTTCGTTACGAGCTAAATTAAAATAAAATTGCGAAAATGGCGAATTTAATGATTCCAAAAATGTTTCATAATCAGATTCATTTAGACAATCCAAAGCATCAACAATTCCAACAATAACATCCTTATAAAAA
>CALVJF010000012.1 GCA_944331885.1 uncultured Bacilli bacterium | reverse complement strand
TCGTTTTTTAAACGCATATTTTCATCAGTAAGAGTCGCTACTTCTTTTTCTAATTTTTTGGTCATGGCGATAAATTCAGTATAATCTCTTATAACTATATCAAGAAATTTATCAACTTCTTGAGGTCTGAAGCCTCGCGCATCAATTTTAAATTCTTTATTTAAAATGTCTTCAGGAGTTAAAAAAATTCTTTCGTTATAATTATACATAATTTAATCACCCTTCTTATGTATTAATTATAATCTTAATTGTCGTTATTTGTCAAGATTGGGGTTTTTGGTAATTTCAGTCGAAGTAAGGTTAATTATTCCAAAATCTACTTCCTCTATTATTTGATTAATAAAATATTCTATATTCATACTAATCGCTCCTTAAAATTATTATAATATATGTTAAAAAATATTGGGAAGTTTCGACAACTATTTACAAATAATGTCAAATTTATCTTTTAAAATATGGAGAATAGATTTTTTGTAGATAATATAGTATAATTATTAGAGGTGATTATTGTGAATTACCCAAATAAAATTAGTAAAAATAAGCCGTGGCGATTAGAAGTATCACATAGTAATAGAGGAATGAATTTAGAGGAAATGCTAAATCAATCTAATAATTATTATAAAGAAAAGGATATCGCCTTAATTTTTAAAAAGCCTACACCAATTGGAATTGTCGATGTTGCTTATGAAAATAAAAAGAAAATTATTAAAAAAGCTTATTTTAAAGAACAGTCTACATTAGATTATAACGGAATTTACCGAGGAAAATATATTGATTTTGATGCTAAAGAATGTTTATCAAAAACAGCATTTCCTTTAAATAATATCCATGAACATCAAACAGAACATATACGTGGTGTAATTAGACATGGAGGAATTGCCTTTTTGATTATTATGATGAATGGACTAATATATTTATTAGATGGTCAAGATTATCTTTGGTATATCGATAATAATGAGCGAAAATCGATTGCCTACTCTTATATTCAAGAAAAGGGTCTAGTTATAAAAGAGGGATATCTTCCTCGTTTAGATTATTTAAAAACAATCGATAATAAATATTTTAAAGGAGAATAACTATGGCGGAGAAAAAAAGTAATAAAGTTGTAAAAATTGTCAAGAAGAATACTTCATCTAAAAAAACAGGAGTTAAGAAAAGTATTAAGAATCCGATAAAAATTACTAAAATAAAAAAAGAAAAAAAAGTAAATGATGATAGTCCTAAAAGCAGAAAATGGTCAACTAAAAATATTGTCTTAGCTACTATATTGAGTTTGGGAATATTTTTTATAGCAGTTCTTGTTATCTTTGCATTATACATAATTATAACTGCACCACCTTTTGATAAAAGCTTATTGTACGACAAAGAAATGTCAGTATTAAAAGATCGCAATGGTGAAGTTTTTGCAAGATTGGGAGCAGAAAATCGTGAAATTGTTTATTATGATGAATTGCCACAAGTGTTAATCGATGCAATTGTTGCGACAGAAGATTCTCGTTTCTTCCAACATAATGGTTTTGATATTGCGAGATTTATTAAAGCTTCTTTTGGGCAACTTGCAGGTAATAGCGGTGCAGGTGGAGCTTCAACTTTGACAATGCAAGTTTCTAAGCAAGTTTATACTTCAATGGAAGCTAAAGGTATAGAAGGTATCGTTAGAAAATTTACCGATATTTACTTTGCAATATTTAAATTAGAAAAAGCTTATACTAAAGAAGAAATTATGGAATTTTATGTAAATACTCCTTGGTTAGGAAGTAATAATGCTTGGGGAGTTGAAGCAGCTAGTCAAACATATTTTGGAAAATCGGTTCGAGATTTAACTTTAGCTGAAGCATCATTACTTGCTGGTATATTTAATCTTCCAGCAAGTTACAATCCTTTTTCTAGTATTGAGTTAGCAACTAAACGTCGTAGTGTAGTATTAGATTTAATGGTAAGACATGGCTATATTACTGATGAACAACGACAACAAGCTGAAAGCATAAGTGTTGAGTCCTTAATTGTTAAAGAAGAAGACAGAACTAGTGGATTACATAAGTATCAAAGTTTTATAGATGTTGTAGTTCAAGAGGTAATTGATGATACAGGTAATAATCCTGCTGTTGTACCTATGGAAATTGAAACAACATTAGATCCTGAAATTCAAGATGTGTTAGTATCTTTAAATAATGAAGAGATTTATGAATTTATTAATGATATTATCCAAGTAGCTGTTGCTGTTACAGATGTTGATGATGGCTCAATTTTGGGTATTAATGGCGGACGTAATCAAACTAACGAACTAGCATTTAATCGAGCAACTCAAATGTTTAGGCATCCAGGTTCAACAGCTAAACCATTCTTTGATTATGGTCCATATCTAGAATATAATAGTGGATCTACCTACTCGCCTTTCTTTGATGAAGCAATGACTTATTCGGATGGAACACCAATAAAGAATAGTGATGGTACTTATTTAGGTATGTTAACAATGCGTGAAGCATTAAAACGAAGTCGAAATTTACCAGCTTTGCAAGCATTTCAAGCGGTTGATAATGATAAAATTTCAGAATTTGTTCATGGCCTTGGTATAGATTATGGTGAAAACCTTTATGAATCAATGGCTATTGGTGGTTTTGATGGTATGAGTCCTTTACAAATTTCAGCTGCATATGCAGCATTTGCAAGAGGCGGTGATTATATAGAGCCTTACTCTTATACTAAAATAACCTATTTAGAAACTGAAGATGTAGTTACTAAAAAAGCGGAGCCAGTTAATGTAATGAGTGAAGAAACAGCCTATATGATTAATTCAATGTTAATTTCAACAGCTAATTATGGTGTTGCTGGTAACTTGAAAGTTAGTGGTACTGATATTGCTGCAAAAAGTGGTACAAGTACATATGATAGTAGTGCTCTAGAAGCGATGGGAGTTCCTTCTTCAGCTTCAAGAGATAACTGGGTTAATGTTTATTCACCTGACTATTCAATTGCTGTGTGGTATGGATATGATCGTTTAATGAGCGATTATTACACTACTGCACTTAAAGGTGATAGTGAAAGAAGAAAAATTACTGCTGCTGTTGGTAAGGAAATATTTAAGAAAAATTCCCGTTTTGATGTTCCAAGTGGGGTTGTAAAAGTAAAAATCGAACTGGAAACCTTCCCTGCTCAATTACCTAGTGAATATACTCCAGAAAATATGATTGTGGAGGAATATTTTAAACGCGGTACCGAACCTACTGATGTTTCAACAAGATATTCAACGCTAGAGAATCCAACAAACGGGACTTATAATTATTCTGGTGATACGGTTATTATTAATTGGGATGCTATTGCAACTCCTGATGCCATAGATATCAATTACTTGCAGAATCATTTTAATACTTATTATTCTAATTGGGCTGAGAAATACTACAATAAGCGCATAGACTATAATAATAAAAATATTGGAACAATTGGTTATAATGTTTACTTACAAACTGATAGTGGCTTACAAAGTTTAGGATATACTCAAAATAATTCTTATTCTTATACTTGTCCTACTCATGATTGTACATTTGTAGTTAAATCTGCTTATAGTATTTTTAAAAGCAATATGAGTACTGGTTTAACAATTGAAACTAGTGGTGGTGCTGGTAACGTAGAAAATCCAAGTACTGAAGAAATTACTATTAGTTATAATGGAGGTTCTAAAATATGTTATCAAGTAGAGGATAGAATTTACAATGATCGTAATCCTTTATATGTCTATGATTCAGGTATAGATGTTACTGGTTCAACAAGTATTACTAGTGATTATTATTTTAATAATAGAAGAACTGATGAAATTGATTTGAGTAAAGAAGGAAATTATTTAATTAAGTATTATATTGATTATGACGGGCAAACGTTTAATGGTTCAAAAACTATAAATGTATGCAAAAATGGTTGTAATGGCAATAATGAATGTATTTAAAAAAGAGCTCTATTAAAGTAGTTAAAGATAAATAGCTACTTTATTAAGAGTTCTTTTTTTGATACTTACAGATCTCTTGAAAAGGACAGTTAGGACATTCTGGTTTTTGACTTTTGCAAATATAACGACCAAATAGTACTAATTGATGGTGGAGTTTACTCCATGAATTTCTAGGAAATTTTTGCATTAATTTCTTTTCAATAATTTTAACATCATCACTTTTATTAGCTAATTTTAAACGTTTAGATACACGAGAAACATGCGTATCGACGGCAATAGCTGGAACATTATAAATATTAGATAATACGACGTTAGCTGTTTTGTGCCCTACTCCTGGTAAACTTTCTAAATATTTGGCATCGTTTGGTACTTGACCATTGAAATCTTGAATTAATCTTTTAGCTATTTCAATGATATACATGGCTTTACGATGGAATGTTCCTACTGGATAAATAATATTTTCGATATCAGTGATTGATGCGTTGGCTAATTGTTGTAAATTATATTTTTTAAATAGCTCTCTTGTTACCATATTAACTCTTTTATCTGTACACTGAGCACTAAGGACAACAGCAATTAGCAACTCATAATCTTTTTGATAATTTAATTCACATTCAGCATTAGGATATAAATTATCTAATTTTTCTAAAATACTAATGCTATTCATAATCATTAATCCAATCATAGTCGAACAATTCTTGCTGAACATTTTCTTCACGACGTTTTTCTTCATGATTTTTTACATCATTCATTGTCTTAAATTTCTTTTTGCCCCATTCGTAAAGTATTTTATCGATATATCTTAAATTTGGCACACCATTATATATTGCTTCTTTTAAAGCACCAAGAATTATTTCTTCAGTATAGCCTTTTTCTAACCAAGCATTTACTATTTCAACTTCCATGCCTGTTAGTTGATGGCCAAGTTCTTTGGCAAATATAGAATATATTGATTCTTTTTCTTCTTCTTTAGTAGTCGTTATTATTTCTTCTTCAATTTGGTTATATATTCCACTTAAGTCTACTTCCTCATTCATTCTTCCTTCACTATCTTTTGTTGCTTTTAAAGTAATTAATTTTTTTTGCATTAAATTATTGAAAGCTTCTAATGCTTCGGTTTCGCTAATAGTCAATACTTTACTAATAAGTGTAGGATCAAAGGTTGGAGAGTAATTATTATCTAGAAAAATTAAGACTAATAAGTCACGAGTACTTAAATTATTAGCTAAAGCTATTTTGACTATATGATCAGTTAAAACAAATTTATAGCATTTTACTGCTCTATTAATATTAGTCATATTGCCACCTACCTTTATGTAATTTTAAATATTCATAAATGCTTGCTTTATTATTTATTAAATTTCCTTCTAGAATATGATATACTAGTTCATTCTGAATTCTTTTTAACATTTTTGAAGGTTTTATAGCTAAGTAGTTAATTATTTCAATTGGCGTAATTGCTAAATCTTTTAAGGATTTAATTGGCATAAAATCGTATATTTCATTTACTTCCTTGGGTTCATAACCAAGTATTTTACCAGCTAAGGTATTAATATAAAGTCCATGTTTAAAGATTGTATGAGGAGTAATTTGTTCTTCTTTTAATATTTCCCTAATACTATTAATCATAAACTTTTCAGATTTAGTAAACGGATATCTTTCACTATATTTTATTTGACTATACATAGCACAAACGTCTTTTACGGGTGTAATTTCTGAAATATCAATTTCTAATAATTCATATATGCCTAGCTTTTTTAATAATTCTATTCCTTCTTTAACATATGGAGATACTAATATTCGATCTAGCTCTGCTCTTTTACGAGAATAGGATAATGTATTAATTAGTTCTTTATTTTTTATGATTTCTTTTTTTAATTGTTGATCTAATTTAAAATTTAAAGTAATACTAAATCTTACTGCCCGAAGAATTCGTAGCGGATCTTCTTGAAGTTTTGCTTTAATATTGCCAACACTTTTGATTATTCTTTTTTGTAAATCTTGGCATCCTTTTAATGGATCAATAATATCACCATTTTGATTCATACAAATTGTGTTGATAGTAAAGTCACGACGCTCTAAATCAGTTAAAAGATTATTAATATAGGTTATTTTAGTGGGATGACGATTAATGTACTTTTGCTCTTGACGATATGTTGTGATATCAAACGTATACTTGTCAGTTTGAATTTTAAATGAACCATACTCACTATTGCTCATATTATTTGAGTTAAATATTTCCATTAAATTTTTAGGAAGGGCGTTAGTACAAATATCAATATCTGTTGAATTAATTCCTAATAAGTAATCTCGAACATATCCACCTACGACATATGCTTCAAAACCATTTTTTTCAATTTCATTTAGTATTTTTTTTATATTTTTATCCATATTTATTCTCCGTTTGTATATTATACCATAGATAATTTAATATTTATACTTTAACAATTATGGGCTGCAATAATTTGACAAATGAAAAACTCCATTTCGATATTTGAGAAACGGAGTTTTAGTAATAATATTATCTTTTATTCAGCTTCATTGTTTGGTAAATTTTCTTCTTTGTCATCAGTAATAAATTGTTCTTCTAAGAATTCACTTGGTTCATCACTCATAAATTCTTTTTCTAATAGAATATCGATATCGCTATATTGTTTAGCTCCTGTACCAGCAGGAATTAATTTACCAATAATAACGTTCTCTTTTAATCCTCTTAGATAGTCAACTTTTCCTTTGATAGCTGCTTCAGTAAGAACTCTTGTAGTTTCTTGGAATGAGGCAGCAGATAAGAATGAGTCAGTTTCTAGTGATGATTTTGTAATTCCTAACATTATAGGACGTCCTGTTGCTGGAACACCACCTTTTAGAATTACTGGTTTATTACCTTCAGTAAATTCTCTTAAAGATACTGTTAAGCCTTCCACAAAGTCTGTATCACCGGCATCAATAATACGCATTTTAGAAATCATACGACGAACGATAACTTCAATATGTTTATCAGAAATATCAACACCCTGTGATTTATAAACACTTTGTATTTCTTTAAGAATATATTGTTCAGTTGTTATAGGATCTGTTACTGCTAATAATTCTTTAGGACTAATTGATCCTTCAGTAAGTTTATCACCAGCTTTAACTTGATCTCCTACTTCAACACGCATCTTAGTATTAAAGTTTGTAATATGTTCACGAGCTTCAACGTCATTTTCAATAACAACTTTAAATTTACCATTAATTGCTTCAATATTTGCTACTTTACCATTAATTTCAGAAATTGTAGCCTTAGCTTTAGGAGTACGAGCTTCAAATAATTCTTCAACTCTTGGAAGACCTTGAGTAATATCCGCGTCGCCACCATGCGCAACACCACCAGAGTGGAAAGTACGCATTGTCAATTGAGTACCTGGCTCACCAATTGATTGAGCAGCCATAATACCAACAGCTTCACCTGTTTCAACAATGTTACCAGTTGCAAGGTTACGACCATAACATTTTTGACAAACACCATTTTGTGTTTTACATGTTAAAACGCTTCTAATTTCAACCTTTTTAATTCCTGCCTTAATAATCTTATTGCATAAGTTTTCAGTAATCATTTCTCCTTTTGGAACAATTACTTCTTTAGTTTCTGGATGTAGAATATTTGTAGCAGCATAACGGCCTAAAATTCTTTCAGCTAGTGGTTCAATTACGGCACCACTCTTATCATCAACAAAGTCTTCAACTTCAACCCCAGCTAAAGCACCACAGTCATATTCTTTGACGATGATATCTTGAGCAACATCAACTAAACGACGAGTTAAGTATCCTGAATCAGCTGTACGTAAAGCGGTATCAGCAGATCCTTTACGAGCACCATGGGTACTTAAGAAGAATTCAGAAACGTTTAAGCCTTCAATAAATGATGACTTGATTGGAATTTCAACTGGATCACCATTTGGTTTTGCCATACAGCCACGCATACCAGCTAATTGAGTAAAGTTTCCAGCGTTACCACGAGCTCCTGAGTTCATCATCATGAAAATTGGATTTTTAAAATCATTTTCAGCGATTGCTTTTAATTCATCTTGGATATCGTCTTTAGCTTTATTCCATGTAGCAATTACATTACTAAATCTTTCTTCTTCAGTAATTAAACCTCTTTGGAATTGCTTATTAATCTTATCAACTTTAGCTTGTGATTCATTAATAATTTTTTCTTTTTCTTTGCTTGAAACAACGTCAGCTGCTGATACAGTAATACCAGCGATTGTAGAATATTTAAATCCTAAGTCTTTTAGTTTATCAAGCATTACTGAAGTTTCAGTTGTTTTATATCTTTTAAATATTTGAGCAATAATATTTGATAAAGTCTTTTTAACAAATGGTGCTGTTAATGGCATTTCACTAATTGCTTTTTTAATATCTGTTCCCATTTCTAAGAAATATTTGCTTGGAGTAATATTTTCAATATTTTCTTTAGTTCCTTCATTAATATAAGGGAAAGAATCTGGTAAAATTTCATTAAAAATAATTTTACCAACAGTTGTTACTAAGTATTTATTCTTTTGTTCATCAGTAAATAACTTGTATTTAAATGAACTTACAGGAACAGCAATTCTTGTATGAAGTGATATTTCACGACGTTCATAAGCCATCAATGCTTCATTTGTATTTTTAAATACTTTACCTTCATTTTCTAAGCCGGCTTCTTCAATAGTTAAATAATAATTTCCTAAAACCATATCTTGTGATGGAGTTACAATTGGTTTTCCATCTTTTGGATTTAAGATATTATTAGCACCTAACATTAAAATACGAGCTTCGGCTTTGGCTTCTTCTGATAATGGTACGTGAACGGCCATTTGGTCACCATCGAAGTCAGCATTAAATGCGGTACAAACTAATGGGTGAAGTCTAATTGCTTTACCACCAACTAGTTTAGGTTCAAATGCTTGAATACCTAATCTATGTAGAGTTGGAGCACGGTTTAGCATTACTGGATGTTCAGTAATAACATCTTCAACAATATCCCAAACACATTCATCACGATTTTCAATTAATTTTTTAGCTCCTTTGATATTATGAGCTAATCCTCTTTCAACTAAGCCATTAATAACATGTGGTTTAAATAATTCTAGAGCCATTTCTTTTGGAATACCACATTGATACATTTTCAATGATGGTCCAACAACGATAACTGAACGGCCAGAATAATCAACACGTTTTCCTAATAAGTTTTGGCGGAAACGACCTTGTTTTCCTTTTAACATACTTGATAATGATTTTAAAGGTCGGTTGCCAGCAGCTGTTACGCTACGGCCACGGCGGCCATTATCAAATAATGAATCAACTGCTTCTTGAAGCATACGTTTTTCGTTTTGAACGATAATTGTAGGAGCTCCCAATTCAAGTAATTTCTTTAAACGATTATTACGATTAATGATTCGACGATATAAATCATTTAAATCTGATGTAGCAAAACGGCCACCGTCTAATTGAATCATTGGGCGTAACTCTGGTGGAATTACAGGTAGGGCTTCTAAAATCATCCATTCAGGGCGATTGCCTGACTCAGCAAATGAAACTAAGCAATCTAGTCTTTTTACTAAACGAATACGTTTTTGACCAGTTGCATCTTCTAACTCTTTTCTTAAATCTGCTATTTCTTTTTCCAAATCTACTTGTGTAAGTAGTTCTTTAATAGCTTCGGCTCCCATGCCAACGCGGAAACCATTGCCATATTTTTCATAATAGGCACGGTATTCTTTGTCAGACAATGTTTGTTTTTTCTCCAATGGAGCATTTCCTGGATCAATTACAACGTATGATACGAAATATAATACTTCTTCTAGATCACGAGGAGACATATCTAGAACTAGGCCCATTTTAGATGGAACACCTTTAAAGAACCAAATATGTGAGCAAGGAGAAGCAAGCTCAATGTGTCCCATACGTTCACGACGTACTTTAGAACGAGTTACTTCTACACCACAACGATCACATATAACATTTTTATATCTTAATCTTTTATATTTTCCACATGAACATTCAAAGTCTTTTTGTGGGCCAAAGATTTTTTCACAGAACAATCCATCTCTTTCTGGTTTTAAAGTACGATAATTGATTGTTTCTGGTTTCTTTACTTCACCATAAGACCAACTACGAATTGTTTCGGGACTGGCAATGCCTATTTTAATTCCTTTAAAGTTATTAACTTCTAACATAGTTCATCACCCTCCTCTATTTCGCTATCATCTCCAGGGAATTCTAAATCGTCTAAATCATTACTAAATTCTTCTTCATCTTCTTCGACAAATTCTTCCTCTGGTTCTGATGGTTCATTATTATCTTTTAAATCTATTTCTTCAATAGAAATAGTATCATCTTTTTCTTCATCTAACTCTAATTCTCTTAAATCATGAATTTTATCTTCATTGTCAACAATTTGAATATTCAATCCTAAAGCTTGGAATTCTTTAATCAATACTCTAAATGACTCTGGAATACCAGCTTGATTAATAGTTTTGCCTTTAACTAAAGCTTCATATACTTTAACACGACCTATTACATCATCAGATTTTATTGTTAATATTTCTTGTAGAACATGGGCAGCACCATAAGCATACAATGCCCATACTTCCATTTCTCCAAATCTTTGACCACCAAATTGTGCACGTCCTCCTAATGGTTGTTGAGTTACTAACGAATATGGTCCAGTAGAACGAGCGTGTAATTTATCATCAACCATGTGGTGTAATTTAACCATATACATGACACCAACACTGACGCGGTTTTCAAATGGTTCACCAGTACGTCCATTATAAAGTATCGTCTTACCATCTGGATCCATTCCAGCTTCAGCCATTGACTCAGATATTTCTTGGATAGTTGCACCATCAAATACTGGTGTTGCATAGTGAACGCCTAATTTCTTACCAGCCATTCCTAAATGTAGTTCTAGGATTTGACCGATGTTCATACGTGATGGAACTCCTAATGGATTAAGAATTACATCAACAGGACGACCATCTGGTAAATATGGCATATCTTCTTCAGGTAATATTAAGGAAATTACACCTTTATTACCATGACGTCCAGACATTTTGTCACCTACTTGGATTTTACGCTTTTGAGCTATATATACCCGAATAATTTTACTTACACCAGCAGGTAACTCATCAGAGTTTTCTTTAGTGTAGATTTTAACATCATGAACAATTCCGCCTGCTCCATGTTCTACTCTTAATGATGTATCTCGAACTTCACGAGTCTTTTCCCCAAAGATGGCATGTAATAGTTTTTCTTCACTAGTTAATTCTTGAACTCCTTTAGGAGTTACTTTTCCAACTAAGATATCGCCGTCTTTAACTTCGGTACCGATTCTAACAATACCATTTGCATCAAGATTTTTACGAGCATCTTCACCAACATTTGGAATGTCTCTAGTAATTTCTTCTGGTCCTAGTTTAGTATCACGGCAATCAATATCATAATGTTCTATATGAATTGATGTATAAACATCATCTTTAACTAATCTTTCGTTTAAAATTACGGCATCTTCATAGTTATAACCATTAAATGTCATGAAGGCTACAACCATGTTTTTACCTAATGCTAACTCACCTTTTTCTGTTGAAGGGCCATCAGCGATAACCATACCACGATGAATAGTATCACCTTGTTTAACAAGTGGGTGATGGTTGAAGCATGTCGATTCATTACTTCTTTCAAAGTCAGCTAAGTAATACGTATCTTTTCCTTTGGCATTTTTTACAATTATTTTTTTGCCGTCAGCGTATTCAACGACACCGTCAGCTTTGGCAACTATAGTTGATCCAGAATCACGAGCAGCAATACATTCCATACCAGTTCCAACAATTGGAGCTTCTGATACTAATAATGGAACTGCTTGACGTTGCATGTTAGCTCCCATCAAAGCACGGGTTGCATCGTCGTGTTCTAGGAAAGGAATACAGCTTGTAGTAATAGAAACAATTTGGTTAGGAGCAACGTCAACAAAATTAACTTGATTTTTCTTAACCATAACAGTTTCACCATTAATACGAGCTACTACAAGATCATCAACTATTTCATTGTCATCATTAATATCTAATGTAGCTTGAGAAATATAGAAATCTGCTTCTTCATCGGCTGTTAAATATTTTATTTCATTAGTTAATTTACCATCAATTACACGACGATATGGTGTCATTATGAAACCATACTCGTTTACTTTAGCATATGATGCGAGTGAAGTAATTAACCCAATGTTTTGTCCTTCTGGAGATTCAATCGGGCAAATACGGCCATAGTGAGAAGCGTTAACGTCACGTACTTCCATACCAGCACGATCTCTTGATAATCCACCTGGTCCAAGAGAGGATAGACGACGTTTATCAGTTAATTCAGCAATTGGATTAACTTGGTCCATAAATTTAGATAACTGCGATGATCCAAAGAATTCTTTTAAACATGCTGTTACTGGACGAATATTGATTAATGTTTTAGGAGTTACGGTTTCAATTTCTTGTGTTGTCATTCTTTCACGAATTACTCTTTCCATACGAGCCATTCCGATACGGAATTGATTTTGAACCAATTCTCCTACTTGACGAACACGTCTATTTCCTAAATGGTCGATTTCATCAACATTTCCAATATTAGCGTGTAAATTTAAGTAATAGGAAATTGATGCATAAACATCGGAAATGGTTAAACGTTTTACATCAATAGTTTGATCATTACCAATGATTTTATGAGTCTTAGTAGGGTCTACTTTATCATAAACTAAAATTTCTTGAACTTTATTGTATTGATCTAGTTCTTCGTTAATCATTACTTCATGAACGCCATAGCCATCATTAAATAAAGGACGAATTTCTTCTAGTATTTCTTTAGTAATTAATGTTCCTTCTTTAACAATTACTTCGTTAT
>CALVJF010000011.1 GCA_944331885.1 uncultured Bacilli bacterium | reverse complement strand
TACTAATGGCTATTTTGAATCAAAATATTACTTACACTGGTATAAATATTCGTATCTCTTTCTTACCAGTCATAATTTATTTTATTGTCTGTTTAGTTTTCATAATAATAAATGTTTATTTTGATATTGCAAAAAAAGTTAAAGAATCAGTTATTGAAACGATTAATAATTAAAGAGGTGTTAAAATGTATTTGGAAAATATAAGCAAAATTTATGACGAAAAAGGTTCTAATCCTGTAATTGCCTTAAAAGATATAACAATTAGTTTTAAGCCATCTACTATGTATGCAATTATGGGTGAAAGTGGTAGTGGCAAAACAACTCTCCTGAATATTATAGGATTATTAGATAGAGCTACTCAAGGCAAATATTTATTAGATAATAAAGATATTAATGATTATAATGAAACAGAACTTGCTAAAATTCGTAATAACAAAATTGGCTTTGTTTTTCAAAACTACTTTCTCGATAATAAATTAACTGCTTTAGAAAATATTCTTCTTCCCACAATAATTAATAATAAATATAGTAAAGATGAATATTTAAAAAAAGCTCAAAATTTATTAAAAGAGTTTGGCTTATCAGAACGTGCTAATCACAATCCCAAACAATTATCTGGTGGTGAATGTCAAAGAGTCGCAATAATTCGGGCTCTAATTAATGATCCAGAAATAATAATTGCTGATGAACCAACAGGCAATCTGGATTCTAAACATGAACAAGAGATTTTTAAACTTTTAAAAGACATCAGTCGTACTGGAAAATGTGTAATAGTTGTCAGCCATAACTCAAATATTAAAAAGTATTGTGATGAAATTTTCTATTTAGAAGAAGGAACTTTAACTACATATGAGAATAATCATTAAAGGGTTAATAGATAAACCAAAATTAAAGAAAAATATTACATTAATTTTTTCTTTAATTTTAACTCTAACATTTTCTTTTTACACATTTTACTATTTTGATTTAAAAAAGACTGAAAATAACGAAAAAATAGAAAATCGTACTTTATACTTTAAAACTAATGCGTCAGAAAAAAGTTTACTAAAAGGCTTTGATGATAAAATAGAAAGTCAAGAAATTAATGATTCAGAAGATTATTCGTTTGTTGTTTTTAAGACAAGAGATGACTTAGAATCTTTTTCCTTAACTAAAAAAGATAGTCTAAAAGATATTGTTGTAAATGTTACTACTACTGGTCAATTAGAAAACAATATGTCCCTAATTCTTCAAATAGTTATTATAGTAACTGAAATACTTTTAGTAACTTTATCCATTATTTTTAATTTAAATTATATTTTGAATGTTAAAGAAGAAATATTTTTATATCATGTTTTAGGATATAAAAGACCAAATACAATAGGCATTATATATATTTTTCTTCTTTTTCTTTCTTGCATTGCTATTTGTACTTTAACATTTATAAATTACTTAATATGTCTAATAACTAATTTGCCTATTTTTATTATTACCTCTGTTATAAAAGCTAATATTATATCAATTATTATTACTAATATTTTAAGCTACATAATTTCTATAATCTACATATCATCGCATAACTTAAATAGTTTGAAATAATAAAGTTTATAAAATCATTAATAGAAAATAAGCCAATACCAAATAGCAATGAACTAGTTGCAGCATTATTAGCTATAAAAGATTTAATCAATAGCAATCAAATAGAAGAAGCTGAAGAACTATTAATTAAATTAATAGAAGAAAATAGTCAAGAAAACATATAATTATATAGGTGATTATATGCGCTTATCAGATTTACAAACTAAAGATATAGTTAATATTAATGATGGTAAAAGAGTAGGGAGAATTATAGATGCTGAAATAAATCCTCAAGGTCATATTATTTATTTAGTTATTGAAGCTAAAAGAGCTATTCGTAATTTCATAACATCTACGCCAGATACAACAATTACTTACGAACAAATAAAAAAAATAGGTGAGGATGTCATTTTAGTTGAATTCTAACTTACAGGAAATGAATGAGACTTGTCATTCTTTTTTTGTTTATAATTTTTCAATTATTACCATATATGTTATAATATAAACAAATTAGGAATTGGGGTGCCAAAAGTGAATCGAAAAATATTTATTATAGCTGTAATTGTTTTATGCTTAGATCATATAGTTAAATCAATTATTAGTGCTATTTTAAAAGTTGGGGAAAGTATTAACATTATTCCTAACTTTTTCTCACTTACATATATTCAAAATCAAGGCGCAGCATGGGGAATATTTAGTAATAAGCCCGTTATAATAATTATTACAACTGCCATTGCTGCTCTAATCATTTATAAATTTATGTATTCATTTAAAACTAACTTTCGGAATAATTTAGCTTTTGGCCTAGTCATAGGTGGTTTATTAGGAAACTTAATTGATCGCTTAATATTCGGTTATGTTCGTGACTTTTTTGATTTTCAAATTTTTAATTATAACTACCCAGTTTTTAATATTAGCGACATTGCTATTGTTATCGGCGTTTTCTTATTAATCTATGCCATAATAAAAGGAGAAGATAAACATGCAAATAATAGTAAAAGACAGCAATAATGAACGAATTGACAAATATTTAAGTAATAATACAGAATATAGTCGCTCGTTAATAAGCAAAATGCTTACAAATAATTATATTTTAGTTAACAATAAACAAATAAAAAATAGTTATAAAGTAAAAGATAATGATCTCATCACTATTGATGATTCTTATCAAGAAGAACCAGATATCGTTCCTATTAAAATGCCATTAAATATTGTTTATGAAGACAATGACATAATGGTTATTGATAAACCAAGTGGATTAGTAGTTCATCCCGGGAGCGGTAATTATAATAATACATTGGTTAATGGTTTAATGTATTATACTAAAGAATTAAGTAATATCAATGGAGTTGAAAGACCAGGAATAGTTCATCGTATCGATAAGGATACAAGTGGACTTTTGTTAGTAGCCAAAAATAATAAAACTCATAATATTTTAGCAGAATACTTTCAAAATAAAAAAGTTCATCGCGAATATATCGCACTATTAAAAGGTATCTTCCCACACGATAGTGCCACTATCGATGCTCCCATTGGTCGTGACAAAACTAATCGGCAAAAAATGTGTGTTACCTCTGAAAATTCTAAAAAGGCCATAACACATCTTAAAGTGTTAAAAAGATACAAAGGCTATACCTTAGTTAAAGCAATATTAGAAACAGGACGCACTCATCAAATTAGAGTTCATACCAGTTATATCGGCTATCCTGTTTATAATGATCCAGTTTACTCTAATGCAAAAGCAACAGAATTTGGCCAATTTTTACACTCTAGTGAAATGTCTTTTGTCCATCCTATAACTAAAAAAGAAATGCACTTTAAATCTGAATTACCAAAAGAATTTCAAGAATTCCTTGATAGTTTAGAACCAATCAATCAAGAAACAAAATAAATACAAAGTTAACATAAAATAGCAAGTAGGAAAGAATTTATATGTTTTAAATTTCCGATAAAATTCAAATAATAAAAATATCGCGTTAAGAGTTAAAATACTACAAGCAACAATACTAAAAAAGCCATCCTTAAATGTATAAAAGAACGCTAATATAGCACCAGATAAAATATAATTAGATAATAAAAAAAATAAAACATCATTATTTAAATTTTTCTTTCTTACTGAATCAACAAATATTATTGTTTCCCAAATCAAAGTAAATAAAATTAACCAACCAAATAGCCTCATTTTATCATCACCTAATTAATTTTATTTACTTGACAATAAAATTATACATTCTTTACTAATAATCCAAAATATTATAAAATATAAAAAGGAGGTCTTCATGAGTACAGTAGTTGTAAACAATAAAGACGAAATAATAATGAAATTAGTTCATTATTTTATAACTGAAGAAAATTATACCCCAATTATTGTAAATGGTGTTAAAGACGAAATTTGGTTAGAAAATGATGAAGGACCATATAAAATTGTTAGAATAAATTCTAATTATATTCATAATGATGAGCAATTCCGTTTTGATATTTTTAAAACTAGAAGTATTTTAAAACAAATAAAAAAGAAAACATTATCATTTTCAGTTAATGCTTTAAATATTCAATTAAATCTTAATGATGGAATTAAAACCTATGAAACTAAAAATGTTGATTCTGTAAAAATTGATAATGTAGCCGATATTACTACTAATCAAGGATTGTTATCAATATTCCCTAATATCAAAGATAAATTAATTAAAAATACTGACGGACTTGATTTAATAATTAACGTTACTAAAGATATTAATGAAAAAACAGAAAGAGAAAATCGTCAATATGAAAAAACATTTAGTCAAAAGCCAATTATTATTACCAAAATATTAATTGCCATTTCCATTATATTATTTGTTTTAACAACTTTAAATGGTGGCTTGTATGATCCGAATGTTTTATATAATTATGGCTCTGTATATGCTCCTAGTATAAGAGCAGGCCAAATTTATCGCTTGCTAACAGGTACTTTCCTTCATGCCGGATTTATGCATATATTATGTAATATGTATGCTCTATATATTATCGGTTCCCAGATAGAAACCTTTATTGGTAAGTGGAAATATTTAACAGTTTATTTAATAAGCGCTATATCTGGCAGCCTAATGTCAGTAATATTTACCGATGCTCAATCAGTAGGAGCAAGTGGTGCCATCTTTGGTTTATTAGGTTGCTTATTATATTTTGGCTATCATCATCGCTTATATTTAGGAAATGTTTTAAAATCACAAATAATTCCTGTCATTATTTTAAACTTAGCTTTAGGATTTCTAATTCCAAGCATTGACAATGCTGCTCACATTGGCGGCTTAGTAGGAGGATTTTTTGCTACAATGGCTCTTGGCATCGAAAATAAAGATCATTTAAGCGATCGCATTAATGGTTGGATAACTCTTTCCATATATTTAATCTTTTTAGTATATGTAGCATTTATCATGATTCCATAACAAGAAATTATTTTCTTGTTTTTTTACTTTTATTTTCAAAATAATATTGGTATAATTATCATAGAAAGGAAAGTGGAGAGATGAGTAAATTAAAAGTTAATCCTAACTTAGCAGCCGTATTGGTGCTAGTTGGATTATTTGCAGGATGGCAATATATGATATGGGCTGTTCTATTTGTATTTTTATGTGAGGATGATGAAAATCTTAAGTCAATAACTATTAAAACAATCGCTTTATTAGCTGCATGTTATCTATTCCAAAATGTTTGGAATTTAATTGAAGGAGGATATGGAGTTATCTATGATATAATCAAAGGTATCTTTATAATAATCCAATCAATTGATGAAACTGTTCTAATGCCAGCATTTATAACAATATTATTCACATCTATATTAGGAACAGTAGTTAGTATTATTGGATCAATCATCAGTTTATTAATTTTATTTACTAAGATTAGTTTCGTTATTAGTGTTATAAGTAATAAAGCATTTAATAAACCATTCTCTAAGATTGATGAATATCTAACTTTATTCACTAATTACATTTTAGGTAAAATTAATCCTCAGCCAAGTTATGATTACCAACAACCAGCAGCACCAGTAAGCCCAGCAACTCAAAATATAAACCAACAGCCAAGCAATTCTGAACAAAATCAAAATATTAATCCTAATAATTAAAAAAACTGTTATTTAACAGTTTTTAATTTTCTCCAAAATTGTTCCAGTATTCTTCATAAGCTTTATATGAAATATCCTTTTCGATTGGTGAATATTTAATTTTATTTTTTTCCATCAATTTTTTTACTAAATATTCATTTAAATAAGGATTTCTAACTAATAGAGGACCTAATGAATATGTACCCCAAAAATTGTTTTTTATAATACCTTCTTGCTTAATATTAGGCTTATAACCTGTGCCCTTAGTAACGTTAAATAAAGACTCTCCATTATATTCATCAATAACAGTTTCACGATTTTGAAATCCGATTACTTTTTGTTCAATATAAGGGCACTCATAAAATTGATCACCTAAAATTCTAAAATCTATTCTTTTAGCTACATAATCAAAAATGCCTAATCCGTCATATTTATGCTTTTCATCAACAAACTTTTTACCAAACATAGCTAGACTATCACCAGTAATTAAGAAAAATACGCCATTATTAATTGCGTTTTTAATTTCATCAGCATATTTTTTTATTTTTTTTAAAATTTATACAATATTTTCTATAGTACCAGAGCCAATATATACAAAATCATAATCCTCAAATTTTATTTTATCTTCCAAACTTAAAAATTCTACTACAACTTTAACACCATGTTTTTCTAAGTATTTAACCAATGCTCTAACATTTCCATTTTCTCCATATAAATTTAAAATGTCATAATATAAGTGAGCAATTTTAATAGTTTTCTTGGCCATTACTAATCATCCTTTCTCATTTCTAAATAACTTTCAACTGTATTTTTTAAAAGAGAAAAATTATCTAAAAGAAAAACATCACCATCACTAGTATTCAAAATATTGTTAATCATCTCATTAATATCGTCCAGCATTATTATTTTATTCATATCAACTTTAGCATATTCTAATCTAGTTGCAATATTATATTTAAATTTTCCAAATAAATAAATTTTATCGATCTTTTCATCATTCAGCATTTCAAATTCAATATCATAAAGCCATGAAAGATCATTAAAAGGATATCTTCTAGAAACTTTTTCAAATCCTATAACTACGTTTTTAATATTCTCGTCATTACTGATTAATTTTAATGAATGATAATAACTAGAAGCATTTTCATTTTTTGAACTTAAAACGTAAAAAGTTCTTTTACCAATTTTATAAACATCTTTACTTTTAGGTTGTACTTTATGATTAGCAATAGCTTTTGAAATTATTTTTTTATCAATTCCTATAGTTGCACAAAGAGCATAGGCTGCAAGAGTACTATAAGCAGCATATAATGCATTATCGTGTATAGAAACCCTATCATTATTAATAGTTAATTCTTCTTTAATTAAATCTAAATTCTTACCTTCATAATCAACTTTGCCACGTTTAAAGTTACAATACCTACATTCATAATTACCAACATGATTATAATGATAATAATTATAACTTAGTTTCTTATGACAGAAAGGACAATACTGATAATCTATTGCATTCAACATAGGTTTTACATAAGAATCTTTAGTCTTAGCTAAGCCATAAGTAATGCTATTTTTAAATTCAAATTTTAAAACATTAACTTTAGGATCGTCAGCATCTAAAATTAAAGTAGTGCTTTTATTAATAGCTGATTTAATATCTTTAAATACAACATTTGCATTCCCATGACGGCATGGCTGATCACGAGTGATATTTAAAATAACCATATGTGTAAGTTGCTTACCAGCAAAAATTTCTTTTGTGTGTCTTTCGTCACACTCTAATAACAAAACATCATACTTAAATTTACCTCGCCAGTTACAATTATTTAAAATTAATGTCATTGCTCCTAAAATTCCATTACTACCACTTTCATTATAAATGACACTTAAGCCACTTTGACGAAGGATATGAGCAATCAACTCAGTAGTAGATCCTTTACCAGCAGAGCCAGTTACTGCAATTACATATTTAGGGTATTTTAATTTAGTTAAAATATCTTTATCAATATAATCATAAACAATTCCACCAGGAAACACTGTTCCATTTTTTCCAAAAATTTTGCAAATTTTAGTTATTAATTTGCAAACAAAAATACTTAATAAAACTTTCACTCCAATCACCACTTAAATTATAACACTACTTTAATCGATAAGTAAAATCAAACCCTAATCGCTTTGCTATTTACAATCTATTTACAAAAAAGAAATTTTAACTAATTTTGTCGAAAAAAACCAAAATATTGATAAAAATTATATAATAAACATGGTGATAAAAAATGAATATATTTTATACAAATGATACATTATACATTAATATTGAAGAAGCCATTGATATTAATACGATTGATAAGTTAAAAAAACGTTTATTTCGAATTTTAGAAGATTATGGCATAAATCAGGTAGAATTAAATGTTGCCAACTCTACAATTTATGATCCAACGATTTTTGATAATTTGCTAACAGAATCATCGCAAAAATATCAAGCTAAAATAAAAATAAAATAAGTGTTTAAAACAATAAAAATATATAGTATAATGTTTGTAAACAAGAGGGGAAGTAGTATATATGACAAACTTTTTTATTGTTTTAAGTTTAATACCTTGGTTTTTATGTTACTTAAAATATTGTACTAAGTCATTAATTGAGACTAATAACATAATTATAACTTTAAAATGGTTTAAGAAAAGTATTTTTAAAATTTTTCGTTTTGAAACATTAATACTTATTGGAATATTTATTTATTTTCTTCGCTTTGAAAATGAGTTAGTTAATATTATGCTTTTTGGCGTAATCTGTCTATATTTATTTGCTGCCAGCTTTCACGATAGTCATAACAAAATCAATAGCAAAAATTTTAAACCAAATCTATTTATTATTGTTTCATTAATTTTAATTACAACTATTCCATATATATTTTATAAAAATACTAATGATTTAGCTCTTACTTACATTATTTTATTTGCGTATTTATTCTTCTCACATTTTTTAGTGGTTTTAATTACTTTAATATACAACTTAATTCCTAAATATAAAGGACAAATAAAAAAATGAGAACTCAAGAATTATTTGCTGATAGCATTACTGAAATTTTGTTATTATTAAAATTAAATTACCAAGAGAAGAATTATTCAGAAGAACAAATTGCCGAATTATTACGTCATGCAAAATTTTACTTAGAGAATGCTTTAGGTAAAAATTTTGTGATTTATGGTCTATTTAATCAAGAGGAACTAATTGCTTTAGTTGGCACTAATGTAATTTACCGTCCAGTTGAGACGATTGCTCAAATAGCATTTATTTACACTAAACCAAGTTACCGCGGCCATCATTATCAAAGTACAATACTAATGCCATTTTTTTGGGAACAAATTAGAAAAAAGGGAATAAATATTATTGAAACGAATGATTTAGATAAAAATTGCTTAATAAGTCCAAAATTAATGTCACAATTGTTTGAAACTCCTATCAAAACAACTACTTACAGTATTAAAAGTACTTTGATAAATCCGCAACGTTTACCAGATGAATACTATGTTCAGACATCATTAATCAACGATCATTCCTTTTTTGCTGATTTTTTAGATTTAAGTGGTAAAACACTTTTACAAGCAGTAGTTGATTATGCCTTGTTATTTCCGACCTTAGAGAATTATCATTGTACCCAAGCAACAATAAATATTTATCACATTGCTGTTCCAGCATCATATGAAGAAGTTCAAAACCAAGAAAGACTTTTTTTAGAAGAATTGTTACGTTTGATAAAACAAAGTGGTATAAGTTGTACCAAAGTCAGCGCTTATAATCTTTCTAAAGAAGTCTTGTTAGATTTGGGGTTTTGTCCTCATCAAAATGAAACCCGTGGTATCAATCCTATTTTTGGTATGCAAAGCAAAATATCTCCTAAAATATAGGCCTTGTTATTTTGCTTTTTTTTTGGTACAATATCTTCGGCTTATAAAAAGCAAATAGACATATTTGTGGATCTCATTTTCGAGTGCCGAAGAGGTGAAAATGAATTAGAAGCAAATAGATGTATAACGAAGGAGGGATTTTTTATGGCCGTAGTTTCATTAAGTTATTTACTTGAAGCTGGAGTTCATTTTGGACATCAAACAAAAAGATGGAATCCTAAAATGAAAGAGTATATTTTTACAACAAGAGATGACATTTATATTATTGATTTGCAAAAAACTGTTGCAAAGATTGAAGAAGCATATGCTGAAATCAAGAAAATTGCTGATAATGGAGGTACATTCCTATTTGTTGGAACAAAAAAACAAGCTATGGAAGCCGCTAAAGAAACAGCATTACGTTCTAACTCTTACTATGTTACAGAAAGATGGTTAGGAGGAACTTTAACTAACTTCCGTACTATAAGAAGAAGAGTAAAAAGATTAGAAGAAATCGAAAAAATGGAAAAAGACGGTACTTTCGAAGTATTACCTAAAAAAGAAGTAATTGGTCTTAAAAAAGAATATGAAAAATTAAATAAAGTTTTATGTGGAATTAGAGAAATGTATAAATTACCACAAGCAATGATCATTGTTGATCCTAAAAAAGAAATAAATGCTATTAGAGAAGCTCGAAAATTAAATATTCCTGTATTTGGTATAGTTGATACCAACTGTGACCCAGATGATGTTGATTTTGTTATCCCTGGTAACGATGATGCAGTAAGAGCTGTAAAAGTTGTATTAGGAGTATTGGGAAACGCTATTTGCGAATCTAAAAATTTGGAAATATTAGATTTCGTAACTGAAGAAGATCGCAAAACATCAAAGAAAGAAAAGGCGGTTAAAGAAGAAACAACTGATGCAAAAGTAGAAGAAAAGGTTGAAGAACCAGTAGTTGAATCAACAGACGAAGCTGTTGAAAATGAAGAAGACTTATCTACAAAAACTTTAGCTGATTTAAAAGCAATGGCTAAAGAAAATGGTATAAAAGGTTATTCAACTATGAAAAAAGATGAACTTATAGCAATATTAACAAAATAAAAAAGGAGAAATAATATGATAAGTGCGAGTTTAGTAAAAGAATTACGTGAAAAATCAGGGGCAGGTATGATGGACTGCAAAAAAGCTCTAGAAGCTACCAATGGTAACTTAGAAGAAGCAATTGATTGGTTACGTGAAAAAGGAATTGCTAAAGCTAATAAGAAAGAATCACGTATAGCAGCAGAAGGATTAGCAAATATTTACATTGACGGAAATAAAGCAGTAATATTAGAAGTAAATTCCGAAACTGACTTTGTTAGCAAAAATGAAGAATTTAAAAATATGATAGATGAAATAGGAAATGCTATTTTAAAAGGTGAAGCAACAACTGTTGAAGAAGCTTTAAAATTACCAACTAGCGAAGGAACAGTTAACGATTTAATTGTTGCCAAAACTGCTAAAATTGGTGAAAAATTATCTTTAAGAAGAATTGCAGTTATAACTAAAAACGATGATGATAATTTTGGTGCATATCTTCATATGGGTGGAAAAATTGCTGTATTAACAGTAGTGAATGGTGCTAACGAAGAAGTAGCCAAAGACGTAGCAATGCAATCAGCAGCTATGAAAGCAGAATATGTATTTAAAGAAGATGTCCCAGCAGAAGTTGTTAAACGTGAAGAAGAAGTTTTAAAAGAACAAGCAATCAATGAAGGTAAGCCAGCTGATATAGCCGAAAAAATGGTTGCTGGCAGAATTAATAAATTCTATAAAGATATTTGTTTAGCTCTCCAAGCATTCATTAAAGACGGCGACATAGATGTTCAAACTTATGTTGCTAATAATAATGGTAAACTTGTAAATGCTATTCGCTTTGAAGTTGGTGAAGGAATGGAAAAAAGAAATGATAACTTTGCTGAAGAAGTAATGGCTCAAGTTAAAGGTAATTAATTAGACACTTTTTTACAAGTGTCTTTTTTCATTTAATATAATAATTTTTATTCATGGTATAATAATGATATGAAAGAGGTTTTTAACAATGAAAGAAACTTTGCGCAAAGTTAGTTCAGCTATATTATTATTAGTAATGATTGTTTGTTTTATATTAATTGGCACAAGAGAATATAAAAGTGAACAAAGCTTAAGTAGTCAAGATAAAATAACACAAGAATACCCCAATTTAACTTTAACAGATAAATTTAATTATTTGAACAATAAAGATCTAGAAGATTTTCTAGTAAATGGAAGTGGAATTTTATTTTTAGCTAATCCTGATTCAATATGGAGTGAATCATATGCAATATATTTAAGCGAATTTGCTCAAGAAAACAATGTAACCATAAATTACTTTAATATAGCTCATGCTAAAGAAACTAGCAGCCGTATTTACTTAAATTTAGTAGAAAAATTAAAAAATCAGTTAATAACTACCGATATGAGTAGTGATAATTTGTTTACGCCAATGACTATTTATATCAATAATGGCGAGGCAGAAGTATTAGACAATACTACCGCAATAATGCCCAATCAAGAAAATCCAAAAGATTATTGGACAAACGAAAAAATTGCTGAATTTAAGCAAAATCTTATGACTACATATAAATTAATGGAAGAGGGAAATATTAATGGATCAAATAGATAAAAGTAGAACTGCTATTATAGTTTTCATTGCAATTATAATTTTAATCGCCGTAGGTGGTTACTTATTAGTTACTAGTGATAAAGAAAGTGAATCGAATAAAAAGACTGAAAATTACGACAAAATAAAGGTTGATAAGAATCAAGATTTTGTTTATTACACTGATAGAGAGATAGTTTCTAGTGAATTAGAAATAATTTATCAAAAAATAAATATTAATGTGAATAGCGAAGACGCTAAAAGGATCAGCTCTGAAATCAATTCAAAAGTTGATAGTTTAAAAAACTCAATAACTAAAATTAGTGAAACTGAAATACCAGAAGACAAAGAACTCTTATATAATGTTGATGATATTTATAGTGCCGATTTACAAGAATATAATTACTATCAATATAAAAATTATTTAATTATTAAAGTTGATAATTATACATATGATTGCTTTGGCACATTTGGAGCGCATGATATTAAATATTATATTTTAAACTTAAAAAACGGCCAAGAAATATCTGCTAGTCAATTAAAAGAAATATATAACGTTGATGATGAAGAAATAAAAAATAAAATCGACAATCATATATATGAAATAAATAAAGAAACTAATAATAATGTCATAAATGTTTCTGAAACTATTGCTAATGCCGATAATAACTATGTTTTATATATATCTCAAAATGGAGATTTAATGGCAAATATTGTTGTAATTACTAATGAAATTAATTATAATGAAGATATAGTTATTAATTAAGAAAGAGGGATTTATAAATGTTAGATAGTAATATCGAACAAAAAATGCAAAAAACAATAGAATCTTTAGAAAGTAAATTTATAAATATAAGAGCTGGACGTGCAAATCCAGCAATGCTTAATGGTATTAATGCATTATATTATGGTACTCCAACTCCTATACAATCTTTAGCAAACATTACCGTTCCTGAAGCCAAGCAATTAATGATTAAACCATTTGATCGTAGTTGTTTAAAAGATATTGAAAGAGCTATAAATGAAGCTAATATAGGTATTACACCGATAAATAATGGAGAAATAATTATTTTAACAGTGCCAGACTTAACTGAAGAGAGAAGAAAAGATTACGTTAAACAAGCTAAAGCTCTAGCTGAAGAAGCTAAAGTTGCATTGCGCAATATTCGCCAAGATGCTAATAATGCAATTAAACGTGAAGAACATGCTGAAGATGAAGAAAAAGATTTATTAGATGAAGTACAAGAATTAATTACTAAATATAACAAAATAGTTGATGAAAAATCGAAAGAAAAAGAAGCAGAATTAATGAAATTTTAAAAAGCACCATTATGATGATGCTTTTTGTATTACAAAATAAAAACTGCTTAAAAGCAGCTTTATTACTATATGGTGTCCCCGAAGTGATTCGAACACTTGACCGTACGCTTAGAAGGCGTATGCTCTATCCAGCTGAGCTACGAGGA
>CALVJF010000010.1 GCA_944331885.1 uncultured Bacilli bacterium | reverse complement strand
TGAAAATAAATTATTTTTTTCTATGATATAGCCTACAGTTTCATAAAAATATATATAATCACCACCGGCTAATACCATTGTGTTAGCTTTAAAGTTTAGTTCACCAACTAGTTTATTTGCGTATTCTAAAATTGCATTAAAATTAGTATTAACAATATCTTCTTTTAATTCTGGAAAATGTTCTGTTATATCCATTGCACCAAATGGTAAATTTACTTCAGTAATTATTTTCCTATTATTAATAAAAGCAATTTCTGTTGATCCTCCCCCACCTATCATTATTACCATTTTCCCGCGATATTTATTATTTGCTAAAACTCCCTGTACAGTGTATTCATTTTCTTCATTAGCAGTTACTACTTTAAAATCTATGTCAAGTTTATCTTTAAGTAAAGTTGCGAATTCTTGTAATTCTTCTTCTGAAATATTTCTAAATATACTTGTACCATACGCATATACTCTTGGTACTTGTTTTTTTATCTTTTTGGCAAATTCTAGCAAATTATTTACATCATCTTTATTTAGATGGTTATCTAATTTATAGTTATTTTTAAACGGAATAAATTTACTTCCTAAATTTATAAGACTCTTATTTTTATATACATATGCTTTTGTATTGGTAGATCCAATTTCTAAAATGCCAAATTCCATAATTACATTTCCTTTCTATTAATTAAATTTTATATATAAGATGTTGATAAGTAGGTGTTATCCACAATTTTTTATTTTTTATGTTTCCCCTGTTTTTTCAATTGTTTTTTATAATTAGAAACGTTAAAATATTTTTGCTGAGCTTATAATTATTAATCAAATTTTAATAAATAAAACTAATTCTTTAATTATAATGAAATTTATTTTAAAGGAGAAAATTTATGTCTGTATTTTGTAATAGCACTTGATATAATTTAAATTGTTGTCAAAATCAATTTCAGCATTTTTCGATTTACTATTTATTTCCATTTTATCACCTTGGACTTATTATAGCATATTTTGACAAAAAAAAGACAACGTTGACGAGACGCTGTCCTAGTTTAGAATCAATATCTTATTTAGTCAAAATAAGAATTGCTTATTAATGAAGTTTGCTTTCTTCATATGATCATATCTTAGTAGCTAATAAGACCATTACGGCATTCAAAGGTAATTACAAGATTTGCATTTTTACAATATCTAAAATCAATTACCATATAAACTGTTATTAAAGATATGCTTTGATATCTTTAATAACATTCTCTCTACTAAGTAACTATATATTATCATATAAATTATATATTTGCAAGTACTTTTTTAAAATTTTTTGATTTTTTTATTTATTAAATATTTTCTTCGCGAATTGCGTCTAAAATATTAGCTTTTTTTATTTTTGATGTTGCATACATCATAGATATTAACACGATAATAAATACGCTTATTGTGGCTATTAAAATACTGTCATATGGAATTAATAAATTGTTTAATGTTACTAAATCGCCAAATGCTCTGTGGAATAAGTAGATTATTCCAATTGAAACTGGGATACTATATAGTAGTGATTTAAATCCAAATAAGAAGCACTCAAATAATAACATTTTGTTAAATCCTTTAGGAGTTAAACCAATACTACGTAAAACTGCAAATTCTTTTTTTCTTAAAGCCATACTTGTATTTATCGTATTTATAACACTAGTTACACCAATAAGAGTTACTAAAGTTATAAAACCATAAAGTAATATTTTTAAAACAATAATTGCGTTAGTAAATGTTTTCATCTCTTTATATATGTTCCAAGTATATATATTAACATTATCATTTAAAATATTCTCTTCACTATCTTTAGTTAAAAGTTTATCTATTTTATCATAGCTGTCGGCTTTTATGCGCATGGTAAGATCATACATTTTATTGCTTGGGTTATTTTTGTCATTAAATATTTTATCAAAAGTTTCTTCATCAACAATGATGGATAATTCTAAATCGTAAGTGTTATCAATGCCGAATGGTAATTCATTAGCTATATAAATATTTTCTAGTTGATATTTATTGCTATATGATTCAGGGCTTAAATAATCATAAAAATATACTTCTAAATTATTGATAGAATTGTAAGGATAGATAACTTTTTGTTTGCGCGTACCATTTTCATAATTAATATTTTTTTGAATGTTTAGTAAAATTGGTCGATTATCTTTTATTCCTAATTTTTGTTGATATTTTTGATATGATTCATCATCAAAGGTAATTATTCTAACACTCATTGGGTTATCTGTGATTTCGGAATAATCATTTGATTCTTTAAAATATTTTTTATTATAATCTGTATATAAAAATTGTTGTTTTATTATAGTTTTTTCTTTAATTCCCTCAACTTTAGAAATTTGGTTAATAATTTTATCTAAATCTTTTTTGTTTTCGATTTTAGTGTTAGCAGATATTTCATATTCATAGCTAGGCATTTCGGTAAAATCGGTTGCACTTCTTAAGCCATATTTTAATAAGCCACTGAAAGAAACAAATAATACTATACTTATAAATAACGAAATTATGGTTATACGATATTTTTTCTTGTTACGTTTCATGTTTTTATAAGCTATTTCACCTTCGACACCAAATAGTTTAGTTATAAATTTTGGAGTTTTTAATTTTTTGGATTTTATTTTTATTTCATCGTTTAAGCGAATTGCTTCAATAGGACTTACTTTGCTAGCTCTTTTAGCAGGTAAGTACGCGGAAATAATTATAGTTAAAATCATAAAAATTATCGGTATAATTAAGAATATTGGATATGTAGCCAGTGATAATGGGAAACCTAAAAATTCTGGTAATAGTTTATTAATAATCATTAAGACGATTCCTATTCCTAAATAAGCAGATGCTACTCCTAGAGGAATACCTATTAATCCTACAATTAATGCTTCAAAGAAAACAGTATATTTTAATTGCTTTCTAGTTGCTCCAATACTAGAAAATAAACCAAATTGTTTTTTTCTTTCCATTACCGAAATAGCAAATGAGTTATATATAACAATTATACAAGCAATGGATACTAAACTTAAAATTATAATTATAATACTTGTTATTGAATCAAAGACATTACTATAACTACTTGCTCCGTACATCATTAAAAGATTTTGATTAAAAGTTATCTCATCATAAACATTAGGCATTAGTTCTTTATAACCTAAACTGCTAGCTATAGTTTTGGTATATTCATAAGCTTTTTGAGGTTTGTTGTATTCAACATAAATATATAAATCGTTAATTGGTTCTTCAATTGTAAAAGCTGTATATCCTGGGCCGGTATTATCTTCGTAAGGATCAGCCTCAATTATGCCGACAATTGTGTATTTATGATAAGTAGAATTTATAATTTCTTCATTTAATTGAAATTCGTAATTGCCATTTTCATCAGTTGTTTCCTCATAAACAATTAGGCTATCTTCAAGAGGTATTCCATCAGAAATTCTTTTGCCTATATTTAATTCAATTTGATCATTTATTTTTAAGTCTATGTCGTTAATTTCTAAAAAATCGCTAGAAATTGCTATTTCTTGATTATTCTTTGGTAAGCGTCCAGAAATAATTTTTAGTTCTTTTAAATAATCATCTGAGGCAGTTTGAACTTTAAGATAAGGTTTATAAGTTGTTTTTATACCTGGATAAATTGAATAACCAATTGTTGATGAATATTTGTAATTTTTAATATTTTTATTAGAAGTTATTTGATCTAGTTTAGATTCAGGTGCCTTGATTACAACATGGTGACTTCCATTACTTTCAATGATATTTTTGATACTATTATCTCGTATTGTTGAAAATAGTAAGCCAATTCCGACCATTAAAGCGGTAGATAGAATTATACCTATAATAGTAACTATTGTTCTTTTTTTATTTGACTTTAAATGTTTTATAGTTAATTTATTTAAAATTTTCATTTTATTGTTTCGTCAGAAATAATTCTGCCATCTTCTAATGTAATTATACGATCTGCATTTAAAGCCAAATTTTGATCATGAGTTATCATAATTATTGTTTGTTTATATTTTTTGTTTGATAGCTTTAATAACTCCACTATTTCTTTTCCCGCTTTACTATCGAGATTTCCTGTTGGTTCGTCGGCTAATAATAGTGATGGGCGATTCATTAACGCCCTGCCAATACTTACTCGTTGTTGTTGACCACCAGATAATTCATTAGGCAAGTGATTTACTCGGTTAGACAAGCCTAACGTTTCAATTAATTCTTCTAAGTATTCTTGATTAGGTTTTTTACCATCAAGAAGGATTGGTAAGGTTATATTTTCTTTAACATTTAAAATTGGTATCAAATTGTAAAATTGATAAATTAACCCTACTTGACGGCGACGAAATATTGCCAAATTTGTTTCATTTAATTTATATACATCTTTACCTTCTACAAATACCTTCCCGCTAGTTGGACGATCTACTCCGCCTAAAATATGTAGTAATGTTGATTTTCCACTGCCACTGCTTCCAACAATTGCAATAAATTCTCCTTTTTCAACGGAAAAACTAACATTGTCTAACGCCTTAACTAAAGTATTTCCTTTACCATAATTTTTGCATAAATTTTCAACTTTTAATATTTCCATATACTTTTTCCTTTCTATGCCAACATTATATTACAGCTTAATAATTTTTAAGTGACTTTTTTAATGACAATTTTGTCATATTTAATTTTTAAAGAATTTAACAATAAATGTACTGCCTTTTCCAACATGACTTTTGACTTCTATTGTGCCGTTTTGCAATTCGATTATTTTTTTAGACATACTTAATCCAATACCAATGCTTTCTTTATTATGGTTTCCACGGTAAAAACGTTCAAATAAGCGACTTAAATCTTTTTTGTCAATTCCTTCACCGTTATCTTTTACTTCGATGGCAGTATATAAAGGATTAGATGAAGTTGTTATAGTTACACTATCTTTGGTATGTTCACAAGCGTTTTTGATGATATTTAACAAAGCTTCGCTAGTCCAGTCTGGATCAATTTTTATTTTTAAGTTTTGCTTTTCATGCTTTACTTTAATATTTTTTGATTCTATAAGCGGTAAAATTGGTGTAATAGCTTTAGTTAACATTGTGTCAACATTTGTCATTTCTTTTTTCAGTTTTACACTTCCGTTGTCTAATCTTGACATTTTTAAAAGACTTGTTACTAACCATTCTATACGATTAATTTGTTTTTCATTTTTATCTAAAAATTCTTGACGTACTTTAGAATTAGTTTCTTTTTGTAATATATCATTAATCATATACATACTTGTTAATGGTGTTTTTATTTGGTGAGATATATCTTCTAACAATTCTTCTAGATTATTTTTTTCTTTTAAAATTAATTCGTTACTTTCACGCAATTTTACAGTCATTTTATAAATATTGTTTTTTAAAGAACTTAATGATCCTTCATTGTAATCTAAAATGTTAATTTCATAATTGCCTTGAAGGATTTTATCTACATCATAATCAATTTCTTTAATTTTTTTATACAACTTTCTAATAAAGTAATAATTAATTACTATTAAAATTGAAAATACTGTCAATACAGAAAGAAAAATCGTAATAAAATTTACAGAATAATTTTTTTCGCGGTAATCCAACAAATTATTTTCTTCTAAAAATTTTTGGCCTAATTCATAGTTCTGAGTACTATTAACAACTGATAGTAATTTTTGCTCTAAGTCGGGATTAATTATGAGAAAATTGCCAATTAAATTGGCATCGTTATTAATTAGAGTTTCACTATAATCTTTATTTATCTTATTATAAAATACTATACATAAAATTATTGAAAAGAGAAAAATAATTATTTGAATTATAATAAGTTTTTTTAATTCGGTATTTTTAATCATATTTTAATCACCTATTCTGTATCCTTGGCTACGTATTGTTTCAATTATTTGTGGATTACTTGGATTGTCTTCTATTTTTTCTCTAATTCTTTTTATGTAGACTGTTAAAGTATTATCATACACGTATTCTTCATTTACATCCCAGATGCTGGCCAAAATTTTTTCACGGCTCAATATTTGGTTACGATTTATAGCTAGAATCAGTAAAATTTTATATTCTACAGCAGTTAATCCCAAGTCTTGATTGTTTTTAAATACTTTGGCTTGTTGTAAATCGATAGTAATATTTTTAATATTAATTTTATCTTGAATTTGAGTAGATCGTCGTAAAACATTTTTGATGCGGGAAATTAATTCGCGGGTACGAAATGGTTTAGTAATGTAATCGTCTGCCCCCATATCTAATCCCATAACAATTGATGTTTCCAAATCATTGGCTGTTAAAAAAATGATGGGAACATTTTTAATTTTTTTTATTTCAGGTAATAATTCAAAACCACTTTTATCTGGAAGATTGACATCTAATAATATCAAATCCGAACTATTTATCTTCTTTAAAGACTCATTGGCTGTTGATGATTCTTCAATTTCATAGCCTTCCGCTTCTAGGCAATATTTAAGACCACTACGAATTGTGCTATCATCTTCAATAATTAATATTTTCATAAAATCACCTGCCTAAATCGTAATATAATATAAATAAAAATGCAAGTTTTAAGAATTTTGCAAGGATTTTAA
Source organism: uncultured Bacilli bacterium (assembly GCA_944331885.1). Lineage (GTDB taxonomy): Bacteria > Bacillota_I > Bacilli_A > RF39 > UBA660 > CALVJF01. The sequence continues at coordinate 11,058 of CALVJF010000010.1, read as the reverse complement.
ATATATATTTTAGAGAGGTGAAATATTTGAATTATATAGATAAAGATTTTCGAGAATTAAGCAATTTAATTAAAGTTATTGATTTGAATGAAATTAAATTTAATATTAAAAATAATTTTATAAAATTAAATTCTACTACACAAAGTAATATAGAAAAATTTTTAAATGACTTTTTGTTTTGGGGAAGACTAGATATTAAAAATGGTATTGAAGATGAAATTAATAATAAAGCCAATACTTTAAAAACACATATTGATGATTTCATTTGGATGTATAATAAACTTAATGATTATACTTCTAAAAAAGTTTTGTACGCTATTTTAAATAATTGGTTAAATTACGATTTTAAAAATCTTACTGAAATAATGGATAATAGGTTTTTTAATTATTTTGATTTAGATTTAATACCTTTTTCACACGATGAAGTGATTGTTGATTTAGGATGCTATACTGGTGATACAATTATTGATTATTTCAAAACCTATGGTTTAAATGGCTATAGAAAAATTTATTGTTTTGATATTTTTGAAGATGTATTAAATAAAGCTAAGAATAATTTAAAAAATTTTAAGAATATTGAATTTATAAAAAAGGCAATTTGTAATCATAGGGGAAAAGTTAGTTTATTTAGTAATCAGTTTGATTCAAGTAATAGAATTACATACGAGGGAGATCATTTAATAGATAGTAATACTTTAGATAATGAAATTACAGAAAAAATCACAATGATAAAGATGGATATTGAAGGTTCAGAGTATGAAGCATTACTTGGTTCAAAGGAACACATAAAAAATGATAAACCTAAATTATTAATTTCCATTTATCATGGGTTTGATGATGTTTGGCGAATTATTAAATTAATCGATAGTTTTAATAGTGATTATAAATATTATTTAAGATATTATGGAGGGCCAATATTTCCAACAGAAATAACATTGATTGCTATATAAATTTTTAACATTTTTCTGATTATTACATATACTAACTCAATTGGAAAATATATGTTTGGGAATGTTATAGATGGTAATTATTTAGTAAAATCTAAATTAGGAAGATAAAAAAGCAATCACTTGATTAGTGATTGCTTTTTGACTGATTATATTTTTCAACTTCTTCGGCGTCATCAAGATGAACTTTTTGATGTCCTAATATTTGATAATCTTCATGCCCTTTACCTAAAATTAAAACTATATCATTTTCTTTAATCATATTCAAAGCTTTGTGAATAGCTTTGCGACGATCTAATTCTATTTCATAATTATCTTTATTAACTCCAGCAATGATATCGGCCATAATTTTTTGAGGATCTTCAGTACGAGGATTATCGCTAGTAAAGATTACGTAATCGCTATTCTCGCTGGCAATTTTGCCCATTATTGGCCTTTTTTTAGGATCGCGGTCACCACCACAACCTACTAAAGTTATTACTCTTCCTTTTTTATGTTCATTAAAAGTTGTAACTATTTTTAAAACAGCATCAGGAGTATGGGCATAATCAATTATTGCTTCTCCATTTTTTACAGGTATAATTTGACAGCGACCCTTTGGAGGATTAATCGTTTCACTCAATTTAATAATATCTTCAATACTGAATCCGCATTGATTAGCAATTGCTACAGCTGTGATAAAGTTATAAACGTTGTACTTGCCTCTTAATTTAGTATTAAGTTGATAGTCAACATTTTGATACTTAAAGTTTATACTAGTTCCTGTTTTGGTGTTTTCGTAGCTAATAATTTGATAGTCAGCTGGATTAAATCCTAGGGTTATAAAATTATCAGTTTTAAATTCTTTTCCATAAGGATCATCTATATTAGATATCATTGGCCCATTAAGTTGTTTAAGAATTAATTTTTTTGCCTCCAAATAGTTTGCCATTGTTTTATGATAATCTAGATGATCTTGAGTTAAATTAGTAAATGCAGCTTGACTAAATTTTATTCCAGCTACTCTTCTCATATCTAAGGCATGAGAGCTAACTTCCATAACAATATTTTTATATCCTGATTCTTTGGCTCTTAATAGTAATTCGTATAAATCTACTATATTAGGAGTTGTATTAGGAATTTCTTCAATAAATTTGTCTAAATAAAATCCGATTGTTCCAATATAGGCAGTTTTTAAACCTAATTTATTTAGCAATTGATATAAAAGATAGGCAGTTGTTGTTTTTCCATTAGTTCCTGTTATACCAATTATTTTCATGTTGTTTAATTCCTGACTATGATTTTTTTCAACATAATCGGTTACGTATTTTTCGGTATCTTCTACTATTTCTGTTGGAACAGAATAATCTCCATAGTTAGCAACTATTTTTATAGCGCCATTGGCAATAGCTTGATTGATATAATTATGACCGTCAACTGTGTGCCCTTTAATAGCAACAAAAATATCTCCCTTAGTTACTTTTCTTGAATCTATTTTAATATTTAACATAATGCACTTCCTTTATTAATATTATATTACTATTTTACCTATCTTAATATATATTTAACTATTAGTTGACACTTAAAAAGAAATATAAAATTATATTTCTTCAAAAAATTGTTTATACCATACTATAAAAGTATAAATTGTCCACACTTTCTTATAATTATCTTTTTTCCTATTTTTGTGATCTTCTAATAACTTATTTATTTTTTTTATTTTAAAGTATTTCTTGGCAATGGGCGAATTAAATTTATCTTTTATTTCTTGATATAAATCATCTTCACGCATCCATTCTCTCAATGGAACAGGAAAGCCTAATTTTTTCTTTTTATAAGATTCATTAGGGATTACTTTTTTGGCCGCTTGGCGTAAGGCTGGTTTAGTAGTTTCTTTACTAATTTTGGCAGATGTTGGTAATCTTCTAGCTATATCGTAAACTTTTAAATCTAGGAATGGTGTTCGCGCCTCTAAACCAAACATCATAGTATTACGATCCACAGCATGAAGAAAATCTCTAACTAACCAAAAATGATAATCGATTACCTGTCTTTGAATCATGGTTGAGCAATTTTGATATTCTTGGTAGTATGGAGCTACAATATCTTTGGTATGAATTTGATTTTTTAGATTTATAATATTCATAGCTTCTTTATCTCTAAATACTCTTCCTAAACCAATGTGATAATCCTTTAACTTTTGGCCACGACGATAAATGAAATTTAATCCTCTAACTTCAGGAAAAACACTAACAATATTTGAAGCTAGATGGCGTAAGAAGAAAGGAATTTTCATATACCAGTTTTGATCAATTTCTTCACGATAACTATTATAACCTCCAAATAATTCATCTGCTCCTTCACCAGACATTACTACCTTGACATCTTGGCTAGCTATTTGAGCTACAAAGTATAATGCAATTGCTGAAGGATCTGCTAATGGTTCATCCATATGATACATAATTTTAGGAAAGGCTTTCATGTATTCTTCTTTGGTAATTTTTTTGGATTTATTTTCAATTCCCAATTTAGAAGTTAAATCTTGAGCATAGGATATTTCATCATATTTAGGGTTATCATAACCAACTGTGTATGTTTTGTCAGGACGAGCTAGAGAAACTAAATATGATGAGTCAATACCGCTTGATAAAAATGATCCAACTTCAACATCGGCAATTTGATGATGGTCTACTGAATCTTTCATTGCTTTAGAAATATCTGCTGTAATTTTGGAAATAGGTTCTTCCTTTTCTTGAAATTCTAATTTAAAATATCTTTCAATATTTATAGCATTATCTTTATATGTTAGTTGATAACCAGGCTCTAAACGATATACACCCTTAAAAAATGTTTCTGTAGTTGGTGTAGAATTAAAGCACAAATAAGCTGATAATAATGATTCATTAAATTCTTTTTTGAATTTTGGGTGATCAAGAAAGGCTTTAATTTCTGAAGCAAACATAAATGTATCTTCATTTTGATAATAATACAATGGTTTTATTCCCCAGTTATCAACAGCTATAAATAAAGTTTCATTTTTTTTATCCCATATAGCAAATGAAAACATGCCACGTAATTTTTTAGTTAATTCACTACCCCATTCTTCATAACCATGAATTAAGACTTCAGTATCGGAAGAAGTTTTAAATTGATGTTTTTCTTGAAGAATTGCACGCAATTCTATATAATTGTAAATTTCACCATTAAATATAATTACTATGCTTTCATCTTCATTATACATTGGTTGATTTCCGGTAGATAAATCGATTATTGATAAGCGACGGTGTCCTAATGCTGCTAATTCATCAATGTAAAAGCCTTCGCTATCTGGACCGCGATGGGCAATACGATCTGTCATTTGTTTTAAAATTGTTTTTTTATTTTTGGTTGGGCCTACAAATCCGGCTATTCCACACATAATACTTCTCCTTTACTTTGAAAAAACATAACGATAATAATCTTCTTGCATTATATATTTACTCATGTTAATTTTTGTTCGAACTATTTTATTCATATTTTCAACATAATTATCTGGAACTTCAACATTTTCTTTAGGGATAAACTTATTAGAATTACTATAATAAACGCCTAAATCACTTATCCAACTATTGTTAGAAAAAATTGCTAATCCCTCATTATCTGCGAGTATATCTTTACCTATTATTAAACGTGAATCATACTCAACACCAAAAAGATTTAGTAATGTTGGTAAAACGTCTATTTGACTACCTATTTTGGAAATTTTAGTAGTTTTAGTTGTACTATTCCATAGTATAAAATTACTGTGATTTATTTCAACAATACTGTCTCTTTCATAACTGGAAGCCTCATTTACTTGATCAACCGATAAATCATAAGGATAGTGGTCAGCTACTAAAGCGATTACAGTATCATCTAATTTATCAGACTCTTCTAACTTTGTAATTAGTAATTCCAAGGCTTGATCTAATTCAATTTGAGTAGCAATATAGGCTTTAACTTCTTCAGAATATGGTAAGTCTTTAACTGCTTCTTTATGCTTAGCACTCATTTTATTACCCCAATTATAAGCCATGTGACCGCTAACTGTAGCGTAATAAACCATAAATGGTTGATCATTTTTTAAATAATCATCAACTGTTTTTTCAATCATTTCTACATCACTTTGAGGCCAAATAGTACAATTAATTCTTTTCTCTAAGCCGCTATAACATCCTAAATAATTATCAAAACCTAATGATTTTAAATATTTGTCACGAGCTTGAAAATTATATTGATTATTGTGATAAGCATAAGTTTGATAATCCAATTCTTTAAATACATTGGCAAAACCATAAGGATAATAATTTTTCCCTTTTCGCCAAACATTAGTTAATAAACCTAAATTAGGATATAATCCTGTTAGTTCTTGAAATTCTCCACCAATAGTACTTAAAATTACTGGCGAGTAAAAATTTTCAAAAACAAATGATTCATTAGTTAGCTTATATAGTGTAGGTGTTAGTTCCTGAGTGATGGCAATAGGGCTAAAGCTTTCAGCCATAAACACAATCAAATTTTTTCCCTCATACATTCCGGTGTATTCATTCTTTTTAGTTCCTGGATCCTGAGCAAAATAATCATTCATTTGAATTAATAATTCATCTTTTGTCTGTGAGCTTAATTTTGAAAAATCTATATCTAAAATATTAGATCCTAATTCTTGGGGTTCATCTTTAATATCCTCATCAATTTCTGGTATATAAAATGGCTCATTTAATTTTTCTTCAAAGCCCAAAATATTTCTTTTTATTTCAATGATAGTTGATGGCATTAAACCAAGTTTTTCAACTGTTAGCGCATGGTTATCGACTTGATAATATAAATTATATAAAGAATATGATTCGTTTTTATTGATATGAATGCTAGCTACAAAAAATAAATAACTAACTACCATGCATAAAGTGGTTGCTAGTAAGTATTTAGAATTTAATTGTGGATAAATAATTTTCTTGCGGAAAATTATAATTAAAATAAATGGTATAAATAGAATTATTATATAAATAATATTATTTCCAATAGTTGATATTGTATCATGGATAAATGATTTTAATTGATTTGCTAAACCAATAGCACTTAATGAAAAGTATACACCAAATTTATTTTTAAAGACTAAACATATTGCATACCACAAACATAAAATAAAGGTTATTATTTTAGCAATAATAGCATTTACTTTAGGAGTTAGCAAACTACTGATAATTATCAAGAATAAAGTAACTGGTAAAAGAAATATTAAATTGTTAATAAAAGTAATGGGAAAAATATTTTCAGTACATACTACTCTAAAAACTATTTCTAAATAGATTAATGTTAAATAATAGACAAAGCCAATATAAATTCTTCTTTTCATTTTATCACTCTCATATTTTTATTATACCACTTGTTATTTAATTAAACTTAGGGATACCTTTTTTTTACATAAGTCGACACTATCTACATAACATGTAATAATATCGCCGACATTTACTATGTCAATTGGATTTTTAACAAAATTTTTGCTTAATTTGGAAATATGTATTAAGCCATCATTTTTTAGTCCTATGTCGACAAATGCGCCAAAAGAGGCAACATTACGGACAGTACCTTGTAGTTCCATACCTGGTTTTAAATCCTCGATATGAAGAATGTCACTTTTTAAAACAGGTGCTTCTAAATTTTCACGGGGATCTAAACCTGGGTGCTTTAATTCTTTAATAATATCCTCAATAGTATAAGAATCACTATTTAATTCTTGAGCTAAAGATTCGGGATTTAATTTTTCTAAAGCCATTTTAAATTCTTCAGAATTAATATTTTTTAAGTCAAGCGAATATTTTTGTAAAATTTGCGTTGCTATGTTATAACTTTCTGGATGAATTCCCGTATGATCTAGCGCGTTGCTACTAGTTGGAATTCGCAGAAAGCCAACGGCTTGTTCATACATTTTAGTGCTTAATCCTTTTAATTTTTTTAACTCTTCACGATTTTTAAATTCTTGATGAGTTTTATACTCCATAATAGCATCAATAGCTTTTTTATTTAAACCAGATATATATTTTAAAATACTTTTAGAAGCAGTATTAACATTTACACCAACTTCGTTGACTACTTTTGATACAGTAAAGTCAAGGCTGCTTTCTAACTCTTTTTGATTAACATCATGTTGATATTCTCCGACTCCTATCGATTTAGGTTCAATTTTAACTAATTCTGATAATGGGTCTTGAACTCTTCTCCCAATGCTAATCGCACTTCTTTGCTCAACAGATAAATTAGGAAATTCTTCTTTAGCTAGTTCGCTTGCGGAGTAAACGCTAGCTCCGGCTTCGCTAACAATGATATATTTAACATTTAATCCTTTGATAGCTTCTGCAACAAATGCCTCGCTTTCTCTAGAGGCGGTACCATTGCCAATAGCAATTAAATCTATATTGTATTTGGTAATCAATTCACGTAATGTTTTGGTGGCACCAACTTTATCATTTTTTGGTTCGTGAGGATAAATAACTGATATATCTACTAAATTACCTGACTCATCTAAGACAGCTAACTTACAGCCTGTTCTAAAAGCAGGATCAAAGCCTAAAATACGACTTTTTTTAAATGGCCTTGTCAATAGTAAATGTTCAAGGTTTATACCAAATGTTTTGATGGCAATTGTTTCGGATTTTTCAGTTAGTTCACTGCGAATTTCACGTTCTATACTTGGTAAAATTAATCTTTTTAAAGCATCTTTAATACAATTTTTCACTAATTCAACAACAAAAGAGTCAGGATTTTTGATAATTTTTTGCTCTAAGTAAGTGGTGATTTCATCAATATTATAATTTAATGATACAGTAAGTATTTTTTCTTTTTCACCTCTATTTAATGCCAAAATTCGATAATGTTTAGCAAATTTAATAGGCTCATTAAAATTGTAATACATTTCATATATTTTAGTTTCGTCTAATTGTTCAGCACCTTTTTTTACTTTACTTACAATTTGACCGGTGTTATAAATTTTTTGACGAATCCATTTACGATAATAAGCATTATCACTTATCCATTCACTTATAATGTAACCAGCATTTTCTAAAGCCGTTTCAATCGGCATTTCATATTTATTACACATTGTTTCAAAGGAGCCGTTAGTTGGAAAGCTCATTATCATTTTGGCTAATGGCTCTAAACCCATTTTGATTGCTTCACTAGCTTTAGTCTTTTTCTTTTCTTTATAAGGGCGATATATGTCCTCTACCTCAGTTAATTTTTGACAATTAAGTATATTGTTTTTAATTTCTTCAGTTAATAGACCTTTTTCATCAATTAGTCGGATAACATCTTGTTTACGATTGAATAAATTTGTTTGATAACGATATTGTTCTTCAATAGCACGAATTTGATCTTCATTTAAGTTGCCAGTTCTTTCTTTGCGATAGCGAGCTATAAAAGGAATTGTTGCTCCTTCAGCAAGTAAATCTAAAACTGCTGATATTTGTTTTGATTGTAAATTTATTGTTTTGCTTAAATCTTCTATTATTTCTTTCATCATGTTCACCAATTTAATTATACTAAATTCTATTATGCTAAGTCTATCTTTTTATTGTTTTTTTGTCGATTGCATACTATATTGATTATGTGGGTGGTTTAATGATTAGAGTACTAAGTATAGAAGAAGCATATGACGAACATAAAAATTTACTATGCTGTTTAGATCAAAATACAAATAATACTTTATTCAATTATTTAATTTTAAGCTCTTATTATCAACAACTATTATTATGTGGATATAGTGTTCAAGAAATTATAGAAGAATTTTTATTCCCGACTCAGTTATTAAGTGATTGTGAAGAAATTTATAAAATTATAAAAAGTTTAAGGCTTAAAGACAATTTGGCTGCTTTGACTGATGCAGTTCGCTGTTTAAAATCTATTGGTTATATGGCACAAAATGGTTTATTGTATAAAATAGAAGATATTGAATGTCCAATGATTATTGAAGATTATGCATTATTAATGAAAAAAAAGGATGTTAACAAAGGTAGTTAACATCTTTTTTAATATCATTAGTACATTAAATACTATTCTAATATTAAATCTTGGTACATTAGTACCTATTTATATTTTTTGCTTTTTTTTAACATCTATAATACCAGTTTTTTTCAAAATTATTTCTTCCTTGTGGTAATTTAATCCAATACCAATAACAAATATATAAGCTAGTAAATAAACCCATAGCATTAGGATAACGATGTTAGCTAAACCACCATAAAATACATCATAGCGAGCAAAGTTATTAATGTAATATGAATATATAGTTGTAACTAAGACCCAACTTATAGAAGTAAATATTGCACCATAATTTACATATGAACTAGGTATTTTACGATCGGGAGCCATTGTAAATAGGATTTTTATAAATAGAAATATAATAAACCACGATACTGGACCTTTTAAAACTTTAAATACTAAAACTATTCTCTCAGTAATGCGAGCATTTAAATTTACATATTCTACTAAATCGATTATTTTATCTCCAAATAATGGTACTGTTAACATAAATAAGAAAAGTAAAACTATAAATAAAGTCATGATAATAGCTTTAATTCTTCTTTTAATAAAGCCAGAATCTTTGATACCATATATTTTATTTGATGCAACAATTATTGAAGCTGCACCATTAGATGCAATAAAATAACCGACAAATAATGTTATTAAATATCCAGTTGATAAATTTTGATTACTAACAATTGGAATAACTAAATTAGCAATATCATGGCCAAAAGCTTTAACGAGAAAGTTAGAAATAAAATCGATTGATAAATGTAAATATGATGCTCCATAACTAATAAGTGTAATTATTGGAACAACTGATAAAAAAAAGAAGAAAGCTAATTGACCAGGTAAAATCAACATATCTGGTTGCCAAAAGACAGCCCAAAAGTTTTTCCAATAATCTTTAATTGTTTTCATACTATCCCTCAATTATTTCTTCTTTTTTTGTACGCATATCTTCTACGGCTTCATTCATTGCATCTTCTATAGTCTTTATATCATCAGTTATCATACTATATCCGATTGCAGCTCCATGTTCGTAAGGAAGATTTTTAAACTCTTTATATAACTTGCGAATATAATTTACAATTTGTTTTTCTTGATAGCCAACTAAATAAATTAAGAATTCATTTCCATCTGTTCGAATAATGTCAGAATTATCAATTTGGGTTTTAATTAAAATATTTGCTGCAGCTTTAATTTGAGTATCTCCATGTTCATAACCCAATGTATCATTGATTTCTTGTAAATTGTTTAAATCGACAATAATTGCTGCTTGGGGATAAATAGTATTTTTATTCCAATTAGCAATATTTTCAGTAAGATAGTTACGATTTTTCAGAGAAGTTAATTGATCAATATATCTAATTTTATAGTCTTTCTTAATTTTGGTAGCTATTTTTATTCTTTTACTTGAACGATATAACATTACTCCGAGAAAAGTTAATGCAGCAAATACTAATAAAGTATATTTTGCTATATTACCAAGTGTACTTCCTTTAGCAAGTGTTACTTCATGATTATATAAGCCTGCTGTTATTATTTTATCAGAATCTAAAGTATTAATAAATTTAGTAAATAATTTAATAAATGCTTGATTGTCATTTATTTTAAAGCCATAGTTAATGTTACTTGATTCAGTATACCTTATAGAATAATCTTCTAAACTATTAGTGTGATAGTATTCGTAATTTTGAGTATCTATAGCAATCAATTTTCCTTTACGAGCTATCTTTTTTAATTCACTTTCATTATCATAAGTCTTTAAATCTAATTTAACACTTTGTTTTAGATAATTGGCTAATTTAGAATTTGATAAGGCATATACAGTTTGGCCCTCAAGTGATTTTAGGGATTTTATAGCTATATCATCGCTATTAGGAGCTACTATATAAAATTTTAAATTAATTGCTGTTTTAGCTTCTTGATAATCATAATTTAAATTATAGTAGTCAAAATATAAATCAATATCGTTATTTTCAATTGCTTTACTAAAATCTGTTACAGAATTGTATTTGCGGAATTTAAATTCAATGTTACTAAATTCACTAAATTGAAGTAAATATTCCCCAAATATTCCTCCATAATTTCCACA
>CALVJF010000009.1 GCA_944331885.1 uncultured Bacilli bacterium | reverse complement strand
TTTTTATTGTTTTCGTAATAACTAATATCAACGACGTTATCATCATTTCCTAATTTTATTGTTAATTCTTTTTCAGGGGAGATTGGTGGAGCGTAGTTGTTGGTAATATATTTATATACTTCTTCTACTGGAATCATATCTACGTATTCTTGGTTTTTAATTTTTAAAGGAATAATAGCAAAAATAGTAGTATCGTTATCAAGTTCTAAGTTTGATGAAAAAGAATTAAGAAAAGAATTTTTGTATAATTTATTTATTGTGAATAATTCTTTTTCTTTATCGGATTTAAAATTGAAATAAATCTTATTAATTGAGTAATCATTTCCTTTTTTAATTCCTTCAATAGTTATTTTTTGATTTTCATCTAGTAAGTTTGAATGAATTTCTAAAGAATGATTGTTAAACGAAATATAAGATGTTGATAAGTTTACTTCTTCAACTTTAACTTCTTCTTTAAATTTATCTTTTTTAAAAAAATTTAAATATATAAATAGTGAAGCGATGGATAATATTATTAGTATAATTGCTAGAATTAAAATATTTTTTTTCATAGCTTAAATCTTTCTTTATTAAATTTATTCGTTTGGCTTTATAGTTTCTAATATTTTATTTGCTGTGGAATTATTAGCAGCTAATTTTGTTAGTAATTCTTGAGATTTTGGACTTTGAGGAATCATATATCCTGCTTCTCGCATTAAGTCTTCGATTATAACTGTGTTAGAGTGAATTAAAGCTTTGATGAGTTTTTGTTCATCATTTGGTACTTTATTTAACATATCATTTAAAATTTGATTTTCTTTGATTTTATTATCAGCAATGGTGAAAAGGGCATTAACCATAGCATTATTTTTAGGTTGAATCTTAGGTAAAATATTTGGAATCATAGTTATAGCTCGTGATGGGCAAGCATTGGCACAAGCTCCACAACCGATACATTTTTCAAAATCAATTTGGCCAGTTTCAGTATTTGTTGCTCCTGTAGGGCAGACAAATAAACATAAGCAATCTTTAGTACAGAGTTTTATATTTCGATATGCATGAGATTTTGTCATTATTTCACCTCCAATATTTTTAAATTTGGTACTTTACAAATAGGACATATTTCCGGTGGAGTGTTGCCTACATAAACAAAACCACATATGTCACAAACCCAAACTTTATTATTCTTTAAATATTCGCTTCCTTTTTCTTGGTATTCAGATAATATTGCTTTGATAATGTTGTTTGTTTTGGTAGCCCAAGTTAATACTCTTTTTGAACCACGGTCTGCATATTTATCTGCAATATTAAATGCTTGATTAATTAATGTACTATCTTTTTCATTAGCAGATATAATATCATTTAAATCACCATTTTCGATATTAATCATTGCTTTGTAATGTTCTGATAACTCTAAAAATAGTTTTTCTTCATTTTCTAAATATTGTTTTTCACAACTTTTAGCTAAGTTAGAGAATATGTAGGCTAGTTCTGATGGTTTAACCTCAGTTAAATTTTCATCTTCAGTATTAGTCATTTCATCTTCTAAATTAGTTTTTTCAGGAGCAGCATTTTCTTCAGTTATTTCTTGAAACATACTTTTTGGTGCTCCACACCATGGACATTTCCAATCATCTGGTAAATCAGTAAATTTTACTTTTTCTACGGCTTCGTCATAAATATAGCCACAAATTGTACAACGATATTTTTTCATTATATACCTCCATATATTTTTAGTATATCATGATTTTGAAATAATTTATATTTAATGTTATTATTGTATTGTAAGTGGTGATTATTTTGAATATTTATAAAGCATTAAACGAAATAACTTTGTATATTGATAAACATTTAGAAGATGAAATAGAATATGATTATTTAGCAAAAATATTAGGTGTTAATGTTTATACTATGCAAAGACTTTTTACTATGTTAGTTGGAATTCCTTTGGCCGAATATATACGTAAAAGAAGGCTGTCTTGTGCTGGTGTGGATTTATATGAAGGGAAATTGAAAGTAATTGATGTAGCTTTAAAGTATCAGTATGATAATGCAACATCTTTTTCACGTGCTTTTGAAAGATTTCATGGAATTAAACCAAGTATGGTTAATAAAAATGTCAAGTTAAAAAATTTGGCACGGATTGTATTTAATGAAGAAGTAAAAATTAATAGTGAGTTGGATTATGAAATAGTTGAATTGTCAGCAATGAACCTTTATGGTAAAGGAATTGCTACTAATAATATGAATATAAAAAATGATGCGCCGTTATTTTTTAAAAAATTTGAGAATAAATATAAAGATAAGTATGGTCCAGTTAAATACGGGATGATTACTTATGATGCAGAAAGAGAAGAAAGTCAAAAGTATTATTGTTTATATGATAAAGAAATTAGTAATTTTGAACATATTTATTTACCGGCAAGTAAGTGGTTAAGATTTAGAATTAATTCTCAAGTAGCTAAGGAAATACAAGATATGTCACAAGAATTTTATCAAGATTTTTTGCCTTCGTGTAAATATAATTTAAGGGAGTTACCAGAAATAGAATATTATCATGATGATGTAACTGACTTTTTAGTAGCAATTTATTGACAAAATTGATTACTAAAAAGTCAGTTTTTAATTTTAAAACTGTTTATAATTATATTTGAGGTGACGGTTTTATGGGGTTAACGTCAGAAATCTTTTTAACTAAAAAAGATGTTTTAGGTTCTAGTTGGTTACAATTAATGAAAAAAATAACTGAGTATAATGGGGTGTTTAATAAAGCAAAAATTATAGTTAAAATCGATAGAAATGAAATTAGGTTTTTCATTAAAACTAAATGTCAAATACCAACTATGTTAAATGGAATTAATAGTTTTATTTTTAAGAAATCTAATGATGATTTAAATATTCAATGGGAGTATATAGCTTTTGCTTTTGCTAAGGAGAAGGAAAATATTATCGATTTAATTAATTTTTTTAATGTTAAAAGTAAAGGTAATTTAAAATATTTGGTAATATCTTTTAGAGGGATAAATAAGGATAGGTTAATATATAAGGTTAATTATTTTGTGGAAAAAGATAATAAAATGATTAAATATCGCATGTTTTTTGGAAGTGTAACGGATCTTTTAACAATTAATTTTAGTGAGACAAAAGGATATTGGAGTAAAGGATGTCCTAAATATTTAGAAATAAATAAGGTTTTGCATTTACTAAGTACTGATAGCTGTAATAGTTTGTTAAAGGTTGATACATTTCCATATATACAAGGAGATTTTTATTTAGGGCAAAGTAGTTTTAGTTTTGATAAACATTCATTAATATTAGGAGCTTCTGGATCAGGTAAATCTAAGTTTTTGAGTTTATTAATTAACAATTTACATAATATTGATATATGGTCACAAAATTATCGAGTTGTAGTTATTGATCCTCATGCCGCTTTAGAAGACGATATTGGTGGTTTGGGAAAAGTTATCGATTTTGTAAATGGAGTTTCTAGCATAGATTTATTTGCAAATAGTGATGATACTATAGCTGCAACGGAGCTGTTATTAGATTTATTTAAAACTTTAATGGTTGATCAGTTTAATTCAAAATTAGAAAGAGTTTTAAGATATAGTATATATATTTTATTAGCAAATAAAACTTTTAATTTTATTAATTTGAAGAAGCTGTTGTTAGAAATTGAATATCGAAATGATTTAGTTAATAATTCTAAAAAATTGGTGAATGTTAATATTGTTGATTTTTTTCTAACTGATTTTAATGAATTAAAAACGAAGTCTTATGGCGAAGCTATTTCTCCGATTATAGGTTTTATTGATGAAATGGAAATGATACCAGTATTTAATGAAACTAAAACAAACGATACTTTGGAAGAAACTATAAAAAATAATTTTTTGACTTTGTTTTCTTTAGATAGAGTTAAATTGGGAAATAAAGTTACCAAAATGGTAGCAGGATTAATTATGCAACAATTATTGACTTTAGTACAAACTAAGAGAATTTCTCAACATATTATATTTGTTGTTGATGAAATTGCCGTGGTGGAAAATCCAATATTAACAAGATTTTTAGCTGAAGCAAGAAAATATAATTTATCATTAATTTTAGCTGGCCAGTATTTTACACAAATTTCGAGTGAATTAAAGGAAGCGATATTTGCTAATGTTATAAATTATTTTATTTTTCGAGTTTCAAAATTAGACGCAATAAGTTTAGTAGATAATTTTAATATGAAGATACCTTTAAATGATACTAAAGAGGAAAAGGTAAAAATGTTAATGGAACTTAATAATAGAGAGTGTATAGTTCGTATTGAAAATAGTGGTAAATTAATGTCGGCTTTTAAAGGAACAACTGTAAATTTTGATAGTATTCCCCGAATAAAGGAAAACGATGTAATTAAAAATGTTAAGGTAAATAATGAAAAGGTAAATAATTTTTCTTTAGATGAAAGTATAAGTTTACATAATTTATTAACAGTTAATTCAACTAGTAGAAAGGAAGGGTAGAATGACTGAACAAGTTACTTTAGATATTATTAATAAAATCTTTAAAAGTGTTTTTGGTTGTGAGAATACGTGGGATTTGAATTTACTTTTAGAGAAGATGGCTTTTGATATAAAATTACCTAAACAAGTTAGAGATACTTTTACTAATGAAATTACTTGGACTGATTCAATAAATGGGACAAAATTTATTACTAATAACAATATGGAAAAAAGAGATACTGAAGTGGGGTGGATGCTACCTAAAAGAGAAGTACATAATTTGCAAGATATAATTAATATTTGGCAAGAAGTAAATGTGATGACTACGGAAAGAGTATATGATTCTATGGATGTCGTTAATAGTGATACGATATATCGTTGTGAGAAAGTTTACCGTTCAAGTAGTTGTAGTGATTCTAAAAGTATTATATATTGTGATTCTTGTTCTGAATGTGAATATCTATTAGCTTCGCAACGTTCAGGTAATTGTAATTTTTGTATAAGAGTTGATGATTCTAAAAATTGTAGTAATAGTTATAGTGTTATATGTTCTAATAAAATAAGTAATTCATTATTTATACAAGATTGTTATGATTTAAATGAGTGCTTGTTTTGTTCCCATATTGCTTCTAAAAGATTTTGTATTGCAAATATGCAATTTGAAGAATATGAGTATTTTGAAATAAAGGAAAAAATTATTAAATGGATTTTAAATTCTTAATAAATTAATTGCTAAATTTTAAATCGTATAGTATTTTATTTATAGAGATAAGGAGAATTATGATGAAAGAGTATTATATTGATTTAGGTTCATCAACAATAAAAGTTTATGAATATAAAAGTAGTTTAAAATTATTAGAGGAAAATTCAATTTATTTTAAAAATGATTTTGATGCGAAAAAGGGGATTAGTAAAAAGAATTTAGAGGAATTATGTGAATATTTTGAAAAATTAAAGAAAAAGTATAAACTTAAATATGAGAATACACATATATTTGTTACAGGAATTTTTAGAGAGTTAGTGTATAAGAAAAAACAAGAGCTAGTTAAATTGTTTAATGATAGGTTTGATTTGTACTTTAATATTATTTCGCATGGAATTGAGAATTATTATTTAGGTAAAGCAATGGCTAATGATTATAATGGAAAAATTGTTTTAATTATTAATATGGGTGGTAAAACTACTGAACTGGTAACATATCAAGGAGATAAAATAATTGATACTTGTAATTTAAAAGTTGGTGTTGCAGACTTGTTAAATAATTTTAGTAAAGTAAATGATTCTATAAGTGGAAATACAATTGAAGAAATGGATGATTTTGTAGCAAATATATTAAAAGATGTAAAATTTAAAGATAATTATGATTGTGCAATTTTTACGGGTGGAGAAGAAAGATTTGAATTATTAACAGGTTTTAATTTACAAGATAATAGTTTATTTAATGATGGAATCCACAAATATATGTTAAGTTTAGATGATTATATAAAAGGAACAGAAAAAGTATTTTATGAAATGACAATGAATGATTTATATAAATTAATGCCTGGTAATCCTAAATGGATGGATGGTGCTAGATCAGGAGCTATAATTCCTTTAACTATTTTTAAAAAAGCTAATATAAAATGGATAATACCATCTGATTTGAATTTGATAAATGGTGTTATTAATGATGAAAAATAATAAATAATGGATAAAGTTTTGGAGCAATTAATCCAGTTAAATGAGATGTTTAAAGTTAATGATAAAAATGGGTATTGGATTAATGGGAAAAATTATATTTTAAAAAAAGGTAATAAACCGGTAATATTATCTGCTCCTCATGCAGTAAAGCAGTTGCGAGAAGGAGTTATTAAGGATGAAGACTATTTAACTGGTCCATTGACTATTTATTTGGCTGATATAATGGATTGTTCTTATATTGTAAGAGTTTGTAATGAGGGAGATGATCCTAATTATCCAGTGGGAATAACTTTGAATAATTTGCAATCTGAATATATAAAAATATTATTAAAATTAGCTAAAGAATGGGAAAATAGTTTAATTATAGATATGCATGGTTGTAAAAATAAGCGGATATATGATTGTAATATATGGTCTGATAGGGAACAACTTTGTGATAAAGGGATTGTAACAATTTTTGCTAACAATTTTAATAATTTTGGATTGAGTGCTGGTTTAGATAATAATTTTAGGGGTGGGCAAGTAACTAGACAAGCAGGATTAGTTACAAATGCTTTTCAGTTAGAAATAAAGCGGAGAATTCGAAGCATTAAAGAAGATAATTGGAACTTATTAAATGCATTTTTATTGTCTATGGAAAGATCTATAAGTGAAACTAGCGAATTATTATTACGCTTTAAAAAATAAACAGAGTGTTGTTATTAACACTCTGTTATTTAATTAAATTATTTTTTATACAGTAAGGTATTACTTCATTTTTTAAAGTATTTGATAATATATTTTGAGAAATAGATGAGTCGTACCATAGGAAAGATTCAATTTCTTCGGAAGTAGTAGGGGTATCTTTTAATTCTCCTTTATAAATAAATACGTAAAAGTGAATTTTTTGATTAGGATCGCTAGTTGCAATTTCATCAAAGTCCATAACTTGTTCAAATAGATTTTCATTTAAGAAAACATGATTGCCTAATTCTTCGTGGCATTCTCTTATAGCAGCCATAATTGGTGTTTCATTTTCTTCTACTCGTCCACCTACCATTTGATAGGTTGGGCGTTTACGTGGTTTGTCAATAAGTAATTTATTATCTTTAAAAAACATTGTTCCGACAACATTTAGCATTTTAATTCTCCTTACCAATTTATTATATCATCAGGAATAGGTTTTTGGTTGACAATTCCTAAGTAATAATTTTGTTTGTTAGTACCATGATAATCGCTACCTCCACTTGTTAGTTTGTGGTATTTTTGAGCAATAGATTTAATTTCGTGAATGTTTTCTTCAGTAAATAATGAATGGTAACATTCACAACCATCTATTTTGGTATTAGTAAATATGTCTTTTAAGAGCTTTTGATGATTGTGACAACGATATTCATATAAGTGAGCAAGAAAGGCATACCCATTACAGCGATGTATTTCGTCAATTACAAAGTCAATTGAAGGATAGTCGTTTGATTCATCGATATAAAAAATACTTTTTTTATTTGCTGAAGTTTCCCGATAAAATGATTCCGCATTTATTGTTTTTAAAAGAGGAAATTTGTCAAAATTTTCTGGATATTTTATAAGTTCTAAATAGAAAGTTATACCAGCAAAAGGACGACTTTGATCAAGCTTTAAATCTGGATTAAATGTTAAATTAAGTTTATGAGCACATTTCTTATAATTTTCAAGGTATTTTTTTTGATTGTTTAGTTTGTTTTCTTTATTAATAATTGGTGATTGTTTGAATTTTTCGATATCTATGTTGTAGCCAAGGATTTCGATTGGAATTCCTTGATAAGTGGTTTTAATTTCAATACCATTTATTAACTTGCAAGGTAGTTGATAATTGTTTTTTTCAATATCTAAGTATGCATCTATGGTATCGTGGTCAGTAATTGATATTGTTGTTAAATTAGTTTTTTTAATTTTTTGAAATAAAGTTTTTAAATCATCTGTTCCATCTGAATATTTGGTATGGATATGTAAATCTATCATTTTAAATCCTTTCTAAAATCCAAAATATGTTGAAGTATAGTCTAGTTCTTTTTCTTTTAATTTAGCCATTTCAGAAATTGTAACAAAGGCATAGCCTTCTTTTTCAAGTTCTGCCATTGCTAGTAAAGCTCCTTCAACTGACTCACGATATATGTCGTGGAGTAAAACAATAGCTCCATCGTGAGCGTATTTGACTATTTCTTCTTTAATAAGTTCTCTGTTTTTTAATTGCCAATCTAAGGAGTCTATATTCCAATGAATGGTATGCATAGTTACTAAACTTTTTATGTGGCTATTAGTGTTACCATAAGGAGGTCTTATTAATGTGGGTTCGATGCCAATGATGTCTTTTACAGCCTGGTTAGTATTTTCTATTTCTGATAATATAGAGTTATCATCTAATAAAAGAAGATTGCGGTGATTATAGGTATGAGAACCAATTTCATTTCCTTCTTGAAATGCTCTTAATAAAACATTTTTGTGATAAGCTACACGACTACCTAAAACAAAAAATGTAACTTTAGCATTATATTTTTTTAAACCGTCTAAAAGGATAGAAGTAGTTTCTGTGTTTGGACCATCATCAAAAGTAAAAGCAATTAATTTCTTATTTTTGAATTGTTTTAAATCTCTAATTTCTTGATTAACTTGATCGACATCGCTAGTTGATTCTTCACTATTTCTAAATTGTTTTTTTAGTAGTTTATTTATTTCTTTGTAGGGAAGTGTTATTTTTATTTCTCCATATGACCAAGGAGCAATTTGGTAGGGAACAAAAGTAATTGTTAGGCCTTCATCTGAGAGATAAAAATGTTGGTAATTTTCAGTATTAGTTTCTGTTCCTTTATTTAACCATTCATCATCTAGTTCTAACTCTTTTTCATCAGCATATTTTTTTAAATAGTGTTGACTTAAAAGTTTAATTTCTTCAAGGTTATTTTCATTTTCTAGGAAATAATTGATATTTATAAAATCTTTACCATCAAAGATAATTGTTTTGTCTTCCCGAATGTAATGCGCACCTCCCGTATACATATTACTTACGATATTAGTAAAGTAAATATTTTGATATTTAGTAGTTTGAGCATTAATTATTAAGTCGTATTTATTTGTTATTATATCTTTAGATTCTTCGACTATATCTGTAAATTCATTTTTTTTGTTTAAGATAATTTTTTCAATTTCTTTATCAAGTTTTTTTTGATTGGTAGCGGTATAATCTATTTTGATATCATAATATTCTGTTTGTTCTATAATGCTTGTTGGTGTTTCTTTTTTATGTTTTATGATAAATATCATAGATATAATTGCTATTAAAATTATTATAAAGATAATTAATTTGCCAATTTTACTTAACTTTCTTTTGGATTTATTCATTGTATCACCTTGTATATATTATAACTTATTGCTTTAAAATTAGGTTAATTAAAGGAATATTTGACAATCTTTGACATTAGTTAATATTTGTGGAAATACTTATTAAGTTATGGTATAATTTGGGGAGTAAGAAGGGATATAGTTGAAAAAAGGATTTGATTATTTGAAAAAGATTAAACAAAGATTTGTTGAATATATTGCTACAAATAGATTATTTATATCTTTTGTATTATTATCTTTTGTGATGACTGTTTTAGTTAGAAATTATACTATTGGAAATCCATGGGATTATAAGCCAATTATTGTTGATTTAGCATTAATATTAATTATTGGTGCTTTTGGCTATTTATTTAGACCGCAAAAACAATTTAATTATTATTTTGTATGGATGATAATTATTATGTTGATGTGTGTAGTTAATTCTGTGTATTATACTTTTTATGTTTCTTTTGCTTCTTTTGGATTATTATCTACTTTGTCACAAGTTGGAGAAGTTACTGATTCTTTAACAGAAAAGTTAAAATTAGTTGATTTTATTTATGTTATATTTCCTTTATTTTTCTATTATATTCATCGTATGTTAAATTCAACTACATACTACAGTATGGTTAGTAAGGTTGAAAAAGGGAAAAAAATGTTTGCTGGGACTTTAGTTTTGGGAGCAGTGTTATTAGCTTTTACAATTGTTTCTTTAACTGGTACTGATTATAGTCGTTTATCTAAACAATGGAATAGAGAATATATTGTTCAGCGATTAGGTATAATTTTGTATCAAGGTAATGATTTGATACAAAGCTTAACTCCGAAAATTAGTTCTTTATTTGGTTATGATGAAGCGGTAAGAAAATTTAGAGATTTTTATACTGAGTTATTTGCCGAGCGTGAGCAAGAAGATCATACTAATAAATATACTGGAATATTAGAAGGTAAAAATGTAATTTTTATACATATGGAAAGTATGCAGGCTTTCTTTGTTGATTTAAAAATAAATGGAGAAGAAGTTACTCCAGTATTGAATCAGTTAACTAAAGAAGGTATGTATTTTAGTAATTTTTATTCTCAAACTAGTACAGGTACTTCTTCAGATACTGAGTTTACTTTGAATACTTCTTTAATGCCTGCTTTATCTAGTACGGTATTTATGAGTTATTATAATAGAGATTATATTTCAATTGAGAAATTGTTAAAGGAAAAAGGCTATTATACTTTTAGTGCTCATGGTAATAAGGGCGGTATGTGGAATAGAGATAAAATGCATCCTAATTTAGGTTATGATCAATTCTTTGATAAAGAGTATTTTGATGTAAATAGTAATAACACAGTTGGATTGGGAATTTCTGATCAAGCGTTTTTTCAACAATTATTGCCAAAATTGGAAGATATTGAAGAAAAGCATGAAAATTATATGGGAACAATAATTACTTTATCAAATCATTCACCTTTTGCAGCAACGAAAGATGGAAATCCAGATTTATATTATACTTATGGAAAATTAGATTTAACAAATACTTATGAAAAGGTTGATGAAGAAACTGGGACTGTTGAAGTTGTTACTGATGACTATTTGGAAGGTACAAAACTTGGCAATTATATTCACAGTGTTCATTATGCTGATTTGGCTTTGGGTGAATTTATTGAAATGATTAAAAATAGCGATAAATTTAATGATACAGTATTTGTATTCTATGGTGACCATGATGCTAAATTAAGAATGAGTGAATATCAATATTACTATAATTATGATGTAGAAACTGGAATTGTTTATCAACAAGGTGATCCAGAATATTATGAGTATGATTATTATCAACATGAGTTAAATAGAAGGACTCCATTAATAATTTGGACTAAAGATGCAAGTTTAAGAAGAAAATTAAAAACTGTTAATGATAATGTAATGGGTATGTATGATATAATGCCAACTTTAGGTAATATGATGGGATTTGAGAATCCGTTTGCATTAGGACATGATATATACGATATTAAAGAAGATAATGTTGTTATTTTCCCTAATGGAAATTTCTTAACTAATTATGTTTATTATAATAATTCTGATTCTGCACATTATGTTTTAAAAGAAGGAGTAGAGTTAGAAGAAAATTATATCAGTGATTTAAGAGATTATACTGATAAAGTATTAGATGTATCTAATAGTATTATAGTTCATGATTTAATAAAAAAAGAAGGCGATAAGTTACTTGTCGGTAAAGGGGAAACTGTAAATGAGTAAAAATTATAAAAATATATTGACATTTATTGCATTTTTAATAATTATATTTACTGGTTTGGCTATTTATACTTTTTTAATAAAAAAAGATGTTAAAGAGAAAATAGAAGTAAATGTCGTTGACGAAATTAAGGACTATGGTTATTCAATCAATAGTTTAGATAGTAAATATTATAAAGAGTTATTTGAACAGTTAAAAACTATTTTAAAGGCTGATGAAATTGATAAAGAGGCTTATGCCAAAGTTGTTGCTGAACTTTTTGTTGTAGATTTATATACAATAGATACAAAGGTTAATAAGTATGATGTAGGTGGAGATCAATATTATCATGCTGATAAATTATATATGTATAAGAAAAAAGTTGTTGAGACATTCTATGAATTAGTTAAAGATAATTCATATGGTGATAGAAAGCAAGAATTGCCTGTAGTAAGTAATATCGAAGTAGTTGATTATAAAACTGCTACTTATAAATTAGGGGAAGAAGAAGTACCATCTTATGTTGTAACATTAAAATGGTCATATGAAAAAGATTTAGGCTATGATCAAGAAGGAATAGTAACTTTAGTTGATAATGGCAATAAAATAGAAGTAGTAGAATTTGGACAAGAAGAGCAACAATAAAAAGAGTCTTTAAGACTCTTTTTATTGTTTAAGAATCAATTCTATTAATTTATTTGTTCCAAAACTATGATAGGAATCTTTTAAAGTTAATATAGCATAATAATTAACCGGAATTTCGGGAGTTGTTTTAATTTCAAAAATAACTCCTTCTTTTATTTTGGATTGAACATATTCTTTGGTAGCTAGACCAATTCCTAAACCAATTTCAACAAAGTCTTCTAAAAGGGTAGAACTTGCTATTTCTAATTTTGTAGAGATACTGATGTTATGTTCTTGGCAAAATTGATCAAATTGTATTCTAGATGTTGAAGGAGATTTTTGAAGTAATATTGGATATTTGTCAAGTTCGGCAAGAGGTATAATCTTGTTTTTTAATTCTTGAAAATTATCAGAAGCAATAAAGCAATTGTGAAGAGTACCAATTCTCGTAACGTTAAAATAGTTATTATCATCATCGTTTTCTTTAGCAATTAAAATATCTAAGGAACCTTCTTTTAACATTTTACGCATTACTTTGCTAGGATCAGTAAATATTTGAATGGAAATGTTAGGATATAATTGGTGAAATTCTTTTAGATATTTCAATAGAAAAATTCTTGTTAATGTTGTGCTAATGCCAATTCGAATGTTACCAGTTTCTAATTTTTTTAAATTTGAAAATTGTAATTCGGCATTATTAAAACAATTGATAGCTTGTTTAACATAATTATATATTTCTTGACCATTTTCATTTAATTTAACACCTTTTTTGGTACGAATAAATAATTCGCCTCCAAGTTGATTTTCTAAGGCTTTTATTTGCTTGCTTATTGCTGGTTGACTAATGTTTAGTTCTTTGCTAGCTTTGGTAATGCTTTGTTGAGTGGCAACAACGTAAAAAATACGATATAGTTCATAATTAATATTCATTATAACCTCCCGTTATAGATAATATAACTAATATGTATTTTAATTATAATATATATAAGAGTATAATGCAAATATGGAAGTGGTTTAATGGGAAAAGTTGATTTACATATTCACAGTTTATATTCTGATGGTTGTAATACACCTGAGGAAATTGTTATGATGGCAAAAAGAAAAAAATTACAAACGATTGCTTTAACAGATCATGATACTATATTAGGGTCTAAGGAATTAATGAAATTAAATAAGTTGGGGATTCATGTTTATAGCGGTGTTGAACTTACAGTTAAGGTTCCTAAAGGTAGAATGCATATTTTAGGTTATAATATTAATTTAGATGATTTAAGGCTTAATAAGTGTTTAGAAGAAATACATAATGCTTCTATTCATAATCTTCTTTTATACATAGAATTATTAAAGCAAGATTTTGGGATTGTATTTCCGGATGAGGAAATACAAAAATTAGTGGAAGCTAAAAATAATGTTGGTCGTCCACAACTTGCATTGTTGATGATTAAAATGGGGATATGTAGTAGTGTTGATGAAGCTTTTGACAAATATCTAAGGTCGGTTTATGAAAAGGTAAGAAAGGTGAAGAAGGGATTAACTAAGGAAGAAGCAATTGAATTAATTACAGCATCAGGAGGAGTTGCTTCTTTAGCTCATCCTGGATCTTTATTATTAACTAGAGAAGAACTGTTTAAGGAAGTTAGTTATTTAAAAAGCGTTGGTTTAGGTGCTATTGAGGTATTTCACTCTAATAATCCCAATTTGGAAAGGGAATATTATCATGAATTAGCGTTATATTTTAATCTTTTAGAAACAGGTGGAACTGATTTTCATGGATATAAAGTGAAACCTGATATAGAGTTAGGATCAGGTAGAAATGGAAATGTTGATATTGATGAAAATTTATCTTTACTTTTAAAAGTAAAAAGTAGGTATTAAAAAGCAAGAATTTTATAATTCTTGCTTTTATAGTGTTGGTCCACCTGGTATTTCTATTTCAGGAATTTCTTCGTTATTATCTGTTTCTTCATCTGTTAAATCTTCTTCATTTAATGAGGAATTTTCATTATTAGTTGAAGCGTTGTTTATATAAAAAGTTACAGAAGAAACGTTAGTTAAAATTGTATTAGAATGAATTGATTGATTGGAAATTAATCCTGGTTGTATATTGGGGTTATAATATGCGGAATTAGAATCGACATATTCGAATGAAACAACAATATTATTATTAGCTCCCCAATTAGTTGCTTCGGATACAGTTTTGCCTACCATGTTAGGCATAGTTTGAACTTTACTGTTATCAACTAAACCTTTGCCAATAACATTAGTAGTATATTCTTCGTTATAAGATATGCTAAATGATTTGGGCATTTCGGCTTCTTCTAATTCGAGGTTAACACGCATTGCTTTAGTTATAGCATCGAGACTAGCTTTATAGTATCCCAAGGCACTTGTTGTTGTATTACTTCCTGGCAAATATACTGGTAAATTATATGATTGAAGATAAGTCTTTTTTATAGAAATTAATTCATCACTATCGGAGTCTTTAAATATAATATCTTTAGCTACTTCGTAAAATGATAACATTTGATCTGTTGTTATGTTTGTGTCCATATTTTTACTAATAGCATCAAGGATTTTTTTAAAGTCATCAATACTTCTGATATTTTTAAATTCTTTTGCTGTTGCTTCTACTATTTCTTGTTGATGGCGGTTGCGGGCAAGATCCGATTCGATGTATAGCGCACGACATCTAGCATATGCTAGTGCTTCTTCACCATTTATTTTTTGAATGCCCGGATCTAGATATATAGTTTCGCTACCATATTCACGGTTGGAATTTTGTTCACAAAATTTACCACCACAATCAATTCCATGATTATAACGGAAGTAAGGTTCCTCTATATTAACGGTTATTCCTCCTACCGCGTCGACTAAGTCAACTACGCCTTTAAAATTCATTTTTACGTAATAATCGATGGGAACATTAGTAATATCTTCTAATGTATCAATTACACAGCTTGTTCCATATGCTGCCGATGAATTTACTTTAGCTAAAGCACCATTGCGGCAGGCAATTGGAACATACATATCTCTTGGCATGCTGAACATAGTAGCTGTTAAAGTGTTAGGGTTAAATGTTACCATCATTAATGTATCGCCATTAAAGGCTTGGTTAGCGTTTAGACCATCTTTTTCAGAGTCAACACCCATTAATAAAACGGTAAAAGGTTCAGTTAATTTTTTATCGGATTTTATTTTGTAGTCTTGATTTTCCATTTCTTCGCTGTATTCGTATATTACTTTTGTTTCTTTAGCAATATTTTCGTATGTTTTTTCTGAAGAGAAGAGAACTACATAATTTCCTGATAAGAAGATAGCATCTATTTTTTGATTATAAAGATCTGCTAGCATAAGGTAATAATCATCATAATTTACTATTTCATTTGTTAAGCTTTCTTTTTCAATAAGTTTTTTAGCTAAGATATTTCCTTCAATGTCGTTATTATCGGAAATCATGCCTATTTTTGAAGAACTTGTAAATTCATAATCTTTTAAAGTTACTAAATTAGTAGTATAAGTTAAATGACTTTTAGTAAAATTAGTTAATTCAGCGTAAAAAGTATTAATGACGTAACTACTTCCTATAAAGATAGGGACAAATAAAAGGGAAATAATTGTAATTGCAATAAAAGTTTTATTTTTTTTAGTGAATAGACTTAATGGAGATGTGAGTAAATAAATAAAAAACCAAATTATAAAAAATATTATTGCAATTATACGAATAATTGTTTCAATACCACTTAATTTACTTAATGAGTAGATAAAAAGTACTAAACTTATTAAATAAATCATAGAAGTAATTATATATGTTAATGAATATTTTTTTGGACATTTTTTTAATTTTTTTAAAAATATATTCACATTTTCACCTCTTTTTACTTTACTAATTATATTATATTATTATAATTAAGACAATTAATTTTACGTTAATACTGGTTTTTAGTGACAACTAATTGTTTATAGTAGTATTTGTATGTTATAATTATATATGCTAGAAGTGGAGGTAAAAGATGAAAAAATTTGTGAGTTTTGTTTTATGTTTGAGTTTATTTTTATCTCTTTTTAGTAATGTTATACGTGTTAGTGCTAAAGATGAATATATAGGAACGACAATAGCTGAAAGTGGTTTAAGAGTTAGAAGTGGAGCTGGGACTAGTTATAAGCAATTGGCTCTATTACCGCTTGGTACTTTAGTAAATTTGGTTGATAATGTAAAAGTTAATGATCAAGGTGGTTGTAGTGATGGTTGGTATAGAATATATTATGCTACAAATAAGATTGGCTATGTATGTAGTTTATATTTGGAAGTGGAATTAAAACCAGAGGAAAATACGGATGGTATTCCAAAAACTGAATATGAAAAGGAATTACAGGAATTAGGTTTTCCAAATACTTACTGGGCTAGTTTAAGTGCTTTGCATGAAAAATATCCAAATTGGCAATTTGAAGCAATTGATACAGGTTTACTTTGGAGTAGTGCTGTTATTGCTGAAAGTGTTCTAGGAAAGAGTTTAATTCAAACTAGTAATCCTGGTTATAAGTCAACTGCTGCTGGTTCTTATAATTATGAAACAGATACTTTTAAAGTATTTGAAGGATCAAATTGGTATGCTGCTAGTAATGAAGTAGTCGCTTATTATATGGATCCACGAAACTTTTTAAATGAGAAACAAATATTTATGTTTGAAAAATTAAGTTATGATGCTAGTTATCAAACAACAGATGCTATTAAGGCTGTTTTTGGTTCTTCATCATATTTAAATAATTATGTTAATGATTTTGTTAATGCTGGAAGAACTTATAATATCAATCCAATTTATTTAGCAAGTCGTGTACGTCAAGAAACTGGCTTGTCGGTTGGAGCAGCTACAAGTGGAGCACAATTTACTTATAATGGAAAAACTTATAGAGGCTTATATAATTTGTATAATATCGGAGCAACTACTGGTTCTAATCCCGTATTAAAAGGACTTGTTTGGGCAAATGGTGGTGCGTCAGGGACAAGTACAAGTTTTGGTAGACCTTGGACAACTATTAGCAAATCAATAATGGGGGGAGCAGATTTTCTTGAATCTGGTTATATTGGTGAAGGACAATATACTTCTTATTTACAAAGATTTAATGTTGATCCTGATGCAAGTAGTCCGGCTTATACTCATCAGTATATGACAAATATTATGGCTGTTGCCAGTGAGGCGGCAAGTAGTTATAGTTCTTATAAAAAAATGAATTTATTAAATTCTAATTTTGTATTTGCTATTCCAGTTTATGAAAATATGGGAGAAATAAGTAAGTTACCTGATCCAGGAAATCCTAATAATCATTTAAAATCTTTAAAAGTTAATGGAAGTTCAGTTATTGGTTTTGAACATGATACTTATACTTATAATTATGCTGTTAGTGAAAACTCAACTATTGCTAATGTTGTTGCAACACCTATTAACAGTTCAGCTAAAGTTACTGGTGCGGGAGAAATAAAATTAACCGGTGATACAACAACTGTTACTTTAAAAGTAACGGCGGAGAATGGTAAGATTCAAGAGTATAAAGTTAATATTATTAAAACTGAAGGTGCTAGCTTAAGTGTAGAAGATGTTGTTGCGCAAGCACCAGTTAAGAGTAATGGTTCTTATTTAAGTGGTATTAATGTTGGAACTAGTATTAGTAGTTTACAAGCAACATTTAATAAAGTTTCTAATGTTGCGCAAACAACTGTTAAGGATAAAAACGGAAAAGTTAAAACAAGTGGTTCACTAGTTACGGGTGATACAGTTACTATAGTAAATGGTAATTCATCAAAAACATATACGATGGTAGTTTATGGTGATAATGATGGTGATGGTAAGATTTCAATAGTTGATTTGTTGAAAGTTCAAAAACAAATATTGGGTTATACAAGTATGAATGGAGCTTATTTAGAAGCGAGTGACGTTGATAAAGATAATAAAGTGACGATAGTTGATTTATTAAAAGTCCAAAAACATATTTTGGGATATTCACAAATTAGTCAGTAGAAAGGGATTATATGAAAAAGAGTAAATATTTGGGAAAATTATTGTTTAGTTTTATAGCATTTATAATGTTAACATTGAACGTAAATGCTGCAAGTGCAACAGTTGGTGTTAGTACATCAGCTTCACAAGTGGTAGTTGGAAATACGGTAAAAGTAACCGTAACAATATCTTCAGCTTCTGCTTTAGGATCTTGGGAATATTCATTGTATTATGATACCAGTTTGTTTAGTTTATCATCTAGTACAGTTGATTTGCATTATGCTGGTTATGCAAGTAATGCAAGTACTAAAAGTGTATCATATAGCTATACTTTTAAAGCTAAAAAAAGTGGTACTGGAAAATTTTATGTTAATCAAACTGATGTAGTTGGTTGGGATGAAAATAGAATGACTGTTACAAATGGTTCAAGAAGTGTTAAAGTTATTACTCAACAACAATTACAAGCTTCTTATAGTAAAAATAATTATTTAAAAAATTTAGAAATTGAAGGTTTTGAGTTAAATCCAGCATTTGATAAAAATACTTTAGAATATAGTGTAACTTTACCACCTGAAACAGAAAAAATTAAGATTAATGCTACTAAAGAAGATAGTAAAGCAAGTATTAGTGGTGCAGGAGAAAAGGAAGTATCTTTAGGATTAAATAAGTTTGAAATTATAGTAACAGCTCAAAATGGTAGTGAGAAAAAATATACGCTTAATGTTACTGTACAGGAATTGGAACCAATTGAAGTTGCTATTGGTAATAGTAAGTTTACGGTTGTAAGACAAGCGGAGATGTTGGAAGTGCCTGTAACTTATGAACCATCAACTGTTTTTATTGATGGCGAAGAAGTTCCGGCATTATATAATGAAAATTTAAAT
>CALVJF010000008.1 GCA_944331885.1 uncultured Bacilli bacterium | reverse complement strand
CATCAAATTCTTCTTGAGAAATTCTTGCCTCACCCAACAAATTTAAAATTTCATTTTCATTTTTTAAACACTTAAAGAACCCACGAGTCATGTCAACTAATTTTTTTCGTAATTGAGGTGTTTGTGGATAATAAAACCAGCATTTAAGATACAAGATTATTACTTCCTTGTACATCATTAATTTTGCTTCGCGATTTTCTTTCCTTATTTCTTTAATTTCATCTTTAAACATAAAACCCACCTAAATTAATTATATCAAATAATAAAAAACTCACAATTATTTTTGTGAGTTATACATCATTTTAAACTTATCTTCTAATAATTTACATTTTTCTTTATCCATATCAGGGACATCTTTTAATGGGTATTCAATTCCTAATTTAATGTATTTTTCAATTGCCATACTATGGTATGGTAAAAAATCAATTCTTTCAACATTCTTAATTTTTTTAACAATTTCAACTAATTTACTTAAATAATCATCATTGTCCATCATTCCGGGAACAATCACTTGTCTTATCCAAATAGGTATATTTTTTTTATTTAAGAAATCCACAAATTGCCAAAATTTTATCATATTACCTTTTGTTAATTCGTAATATCCTTTAGCATCAATATGTTTAATGTCTAATAATATTAAATCGATGTATTTAAATAATTCTTCATAATCACCAAAGCCAAACCCGGCTGTATCTAAAGCAATATGAATATTATTTTCCTTTAATTTTTTACAAGTTTCTACAAGAAAGTCATATTGTAAAAGTGGTTCACCACCGGAAAAAGTAACACCACCGCCATTTTTAAAATAAGGCTTATTTCGTAGGACTTTTTTAACTAGCTCATCACTGCTAATATTGTTATCCTGCTTAAACCACATCTCTGGATTATGACAATATTTGCAACGTAAGCTACAACCATTTAGGAATATAACAGTTCTTATACCCGGACCATCTACTAGGCCCATAGTTTCAATTGAATTAACACTTCCTAACATTACAATTTTTCGTGGAAGGTTCTAGCAATGACTTCTTCCTGTTGCTTTCTAGTTAAACGATTAAATCTAACGGCATATCCTGAAACTCTAATTGTAAGTAGGGGATACTTATCAGGATTTTCCATCGCATCAATTAATGTTTCACGATTTAAAACATTAACATTTAGATGATGAGCGCCTTGTACAAAATATCCATCTAATAAATTAACTAAATTATTTATTCTTTCTTCTTCATTAGCTCCTAAAGAATTAGGAATAATTGAAAATGTATTTGAAATTCCATCACGACAGCAATTTGCATAATCCAATTTAGCAACAGAATTTAAACTTGCGATAGCCCCATTACAATCACGACCGTGCATTGGATTAGCTCCCGGTGCAAAAGGTATACCAGCTTTTCGACCATCTGGCGTTGAGCCAGTTTTAGCTCCGTAAACTACATTTGATGTTATTGTTAAAACAGATAATGTAACTGTTGCATTACGATAAGTTTGATGTGATTTTAATTCTGAATAAACTTTTTCCAAAATTTCCTTAGCTAAATTATCTACTCGATCATCATCATTTCCATATTTTGGAAAATCTCCTTCAATTTCAAAATCAATAGCAATGCCATTTTCATCACGAATAGGTTTAACCTTAGCAAATTTTATAGCCGAAAGAGAATCAGCAGCTACTGATAAACCAGCGACGCCATAAGCCATTAATCTTCCAACATTGGTATCGTGTAATGCCATTTGCCCAGCTTCATACGCATATTTGTCGTGCATATAATGAATAATATTCATTGCATCAGAATAAATTGCACACATTTTTTCAATTGCTTTAAAATAAGCTTTTTTAACTTTTTCGTAGTTTAAATATTCATCAGTATTTTTTTCTAATCCATCTAAAACAACAGCTTTACTAACTTCATCAATACCGCCATTAATACTATAAAGCAAAGTTTTAGCTAAATTACATCTTGCTCCAAAAAATTGCATATCTTTACCAATACGCATTGCTGAAACACAACATGCAATAGCATAATCATCGCCATATATTGGACGCATAACATCATCATTTTCATATTGAATTGCATCGGTTGCGATGCTCATTTTTGCACAATATTTTTTAAAATTATCATTAAGCTTCTCACTCCATAAAACAGTTATATTAGGCTCTGGTGAAGGATCCAATGTTGTTAAAGTATGTAATATACGATAAGATGTTTTAGTTACAAGTGATTGACCACTTTCCAAAATACCTCCTATTGAACAAGTTACCCAAGTTGGATCACCAGAAAATAATTCATCATACTCCGGAGTACGCAAATGACGTACTAATCGTAATTTAATAACTAATTGATCAATTAATTCTTGAGCTAAAGTTTCTGTTAAAGTACCATTCTTTAAATCTCGTTCTATATAAACATCTAAGAAAGAGTCAATTCTTCCTAAACTCATTGCTGCCCCGTTATTTTCTTTAACAGCAGCTAAATATCCTAAATATAAAAATTGAACAGCTTCTTGTGCATTCTTAGCAGGCTTAGAAATATCTATTCCATATTTTTGTGCCATTACTTTCATTTCTTCTAAGGCTTTTATTTGCATTGAAACTTCTTCGCGTAGTCTAATTGTTTCATCATCCATAGGACCTTTAATATTTAATAAATCTTTTTTCTTTTCTTCTATTAAAAAATCAACGCCATATAAAGCCACGCGACGATAGTCACCAATAATTCTACCGCGTCCATAAGCATCTGGAAGACCTGTTAATAAACCAGCTTTTCTAGCTGCTCTAATTTCAGTTGTATAGGCATCAAACACCCCTTGATTATGCGTTTTACGAAACATATTAAAATATTTATCAATCTCTGGATTTAATTTATAACCATAAGCTTCTAACTCTTGGTAAACCATTCGAATTCCACCATAAGGATTTACGATTCTTTTAAGTGGGGCATCTGTTTGCAATCCCACAATTACCTCATTTTCCTTATCAATGTAACCAGCGTTATAACCACTTATAGAAGAAACGTGATCAACATCAATATCTAAGACTTTCTTTTTTAATTCTTCTTTTAATAAATCTTCGCACTTTTTCCATACTTTATTTGTTCTTTCACTTGAATCACAAAGAAAATCTTCATTTTCTAGATATTCCTTATAATTTAATTTAATAAAATTGGCGACATCCACATTATTACACCAATTTCCTTCTTTAAAATTTTTCCATTCTTCTCTCATTTTCTCTACCTCCGTATTAACTATTATATAAAAAAATAATTCATAAATAAATAGCAAAAATATATATAGTCAAATAAGAGTAAATCACAATGCCAAAATAAAAATAAAAATCAACAAATTTAAGCATAAGAGAAAAGTGAATAAAATGGCACTTAGAAATTGTAAAATAAAAATAGTTAAATGGTTAAAAATAATTTCCTTAGTTAATCAAAAGAAAAAATGCTTTCATTAATGATATTAATGAATTATCAAGAAGATTAATAAGATTAAATGAAAAAGCTAGTAATATTCAATCCATTTTCAAATTAATGCTTTATTTATAACTAAATTGCAAGTATTACTAATTTTGCAAATTCTAATTTAAACCAAACTTGGCGCAATCTTAAAGATGTATTTACATTTTTTAATACTAAATATAAAGAGCATCTTGATTATGATATCTAATCAAACTAGAACTAACGAAGAAATAGCCAGTGGTTAAAATACCGCAAGTTCAAGTACTTTAAATGCTATTTTTTCAAGTATTAATTTTTAATAAATAAAATTTACATTTTAACGGTGTAGATTTTTAAAATTTAAGATTTTTCTTCTTTTTTAAATTTAAAAACATAAACTTAAATAAGAAAGGAGAAATTATTATAGCAACATTAAAAGTAGGATCAAAATCAAATCCCAATTCTGTAGCGGGAGCACTAGCTAATTTATTTAGAGAAAATAAGGAAAATGTTGAAATTCATTGCATAGGAGCAGGAGCTTTAAATCAAGCAATTAAAAGTATTGCTATCGCTCGAGGATTTCTTGCCCCATCGGGAATCAATTTGATCTGTATCCCCGCATTCACTGATATTTCTATTGATGGTCAAGAAAGAACAGCCATAAAATTAATTATAGAAACTAAATAAATTTACAGTCAAAAAGAGGATTTTTAAAATAAAATCCTCTTTTTTACCAAAAATTAATAAATATTAATGAAGCTAAAAGAATACCTGTAATCATTGTAATAACAATTACAATAAAAGAATTAATATATCCGGCTTTTTCTCGAGGAATTGTTAATTCTAATTTTTTTTGCTTATCTTTTTGAAATCTTAAAGCATATTCTTTTGCTTTTTCTTGCATAATGTAATATTTGGACAATTCTTGCTTAGCAAGATCAGTAGCTTGTTCTTCAAAAACAGCCACATCTTCCATTTTCATTTTAAATTCATTTAATAGCGGTTGTATTTCTGGCGTTAAATAATCCTGATGACACATTAAATCGTAAAGAAAAGAATTATATCCATTGACAACTTTATCAGTATCGTATTTTACTGGAATACCATCTAACAATTTATAAAAAACTTCCCTTATAGTTGGTTTTTCACTATCTAATTGTTTAGTACCAAGTACATGAATACCAACTATGTTCATAAAGTCTTCACAGTTAATTAAATTTAAATCGCTTTTAAAAGAATTATAATCACCTAATAAAGTCATTAAATTAAAATTTCCTAATTCAATATGAGCATCTCCATAAGTTAAATTATTATTATCATAATTAATAGCCTGCAAGTTAGGATTTATGTTTCGTATGTATAGCATTGCTTGGCGATTCATTGAATTAACGTATTCCATTTGAACACCTACGATTCTACTATAAATATATTAGCAAATAATTAAGCAGTTTTCAAATAAAAAATAATATTGTATAATTAACCCTGTGATATATATGAAGAAATTGGACAAAAGTTTTATAATTGAATTATCTAAAAGAAAAAAAGAACCGCAATGGATGTTAGACTTTCGCCTTAAATCCCTTGCCAAATTTGAAGAACTAGACAACCCTAAATTTGGCCCCAAAATAGAAATAGATTTTAACAAAATAAATTATTATAAAAGTAATACCTCTCATTTAACAGATGACTGGAACTCAGTTCCATGCAATATTCGAACAACTTTCAAAGAACTAGGTGTTATTGATGCTGAAAAAAACTATCTTGGGGGTGTTACTAATCAATACGAAAGTGAAGTGGTTTACCATAATCAGAGTTTGCCACAACATGTAATATTTACTTCTACTGATGATGCTCTTCAAAAATATCCAGACTTGTTTAAACAATATTTTAATTCCTTAGTTAAATATGACGAAAATAAATATACAGCTTTAAATGGTGCGGCTTGGAGTGGAGGATCATTCATATATATACCTCCAAATACTAAATTAGACCGTCCATTACAAAGTTATTTCCGTATCGACTCTGAATCTTTAGGTCAATTTGAAAGAACAATTATTATCGTTGACGAGAATTCATCTTTGTCATACATAGAAGGGTGTACTGCCAAAAGCTACTCGACAACTTCATTACATGCCGGTGTTGTTGAAATATTTGTTAAAGAGGGAGCTATTTGCCGTTATTCAACTATTCAAAATTGGTCAAACGACGTATATAACTTAGTTACAAAGAGAGCAATAGTTGAATCATTTGGCAAAATGGAATGGATTGATGGAAATATTGGCAGCCACATTACTATGAAATATCCATCATGCATCCTTAATGGTCCATATGCAAGCGGAAATTCTTTAAGCATTGCTTATGCCAAAAAAGGCCAAATTTTAGATGCCGGTGCCAAAATGATTCACTTAGCACCATTTACTAAAAGTAATATAATTAGTAAATCTATAGCTTCCGATGGTGGAATATGTAATTATCGAGGAACAACAAAAATTATCAATAAAGCACACGATTCAGTTGCTTCAATTAAATGTGACACAATAATCCTCGATTCACTTTCAAAAAGCGATACCTACCCGCAAAATATAGTTTCAAATCAAACGTCAATTTTAGAACATGAAGCTACCGTTTCCAAAATTAATGAAGAAAAATTATTTTACTTAATGAGTAAAGGTTTATCAGAAAACAATGCTAAGGAATTATTAATAATGGGATTTATAAGTGATTTTAAAAAAGAATTGCCATTAGAGTATGCAGTAGAATTAAATCGTTTACTTAAAGAAATTTAAAAAAGTAATGAATTTGAAAATTCATTACTTTTTTAAATACAAAAATCAAATATTATCATAATTAAAAAATTTAAAAGCTATTAATTTAAATTAACTAAAACTAAAATTGTTAGATTTGCACACTAAATAAGCCAATGATATATTGACAGAGAAAGGAGGAAATATGTTAAATCAAGTAGTTTTAGTTGGACGTCTTACTAAAGATCCTGAAATAGTTGACAAAGAAAATGGTAAAAAAGTATCCAATGTTGTCGTTGCAGTACCTCGACCTTACAAAAACGCTGATGGCATATATGAAACAGATTTTTTAAAATGTGTTTTATGGGACGGCATTGCCCAAAACACTAAAGAATATTGTCATACTGGAGATATTATTGGTATAAAAGGCCGTCTTCAGGGTAGTCTAATAACTAAAGATGATCAAACTAAATATTATCAAACAGAAATAATTGCTGAAAAAGTAACTTTTTTATCCAGCAAAAAAGATGATCATGAAAAATCATCGTAAAATACCGCATCAGGTTTTTTCTTAAATACTTTCGCTATTTTTATTGCCAAGTCGTAAGATAAACGTTTTTGACCATATTCGATTTGATAATAGTATGATCTACTAATTCCCACCATTTTAGCCATGTCCATTCCCGAAAACTTGTTTTTGATTCTTAATAATCTTAATTTATTTGCTTTCATATATACATTATAAATAAAGAAAATTAAATAATCAAGATTAAAGTTGACTAAATGTGTACTATTAACAAATTTAAAATTGCCAAGTTTATAATGACGCAAAGAGGCGAT
This sequence comes from uncultured Bacilli bacterium, assembly GCA_944331885.1. GTDB lineage: Bacteria > Bacillota_I > Bacilli_A > RF39 > UBA660 > CALVJF01. The sequence goes on along the minus strand of CALVJF010000008.1, from coordinate 12,762 downwards.
AGTATGATAAGAGGAGACCGCTTAAGAAAGCTAAGAAAAGAAAAAAATCTATCTCAAAAAGAATTGGGCGATTTGATTGGTGTAAAAAAATCTACTATTTGTTCCTATGAAAAACAAACTAGAACTCCAACAATCGAAAATATAATTGACTTAATGCAAATATTTAATGTTACTTCAGATTATTTAATAGGTGCAGATTACTTAATTAAAACTTTTTCAAATCAAGAAGAAACAATAACTACTTTAACGAAAGAAGAAATTGTTTTTTTAGAGGAATTAAAAAAGAATAAATTAGTTTATAATATTATTATAGCTGATCCTAAAAGAACAGCAGAGTTAATTAAAACAAAAATCGGTTAAACCGATTTTTTTAATGCTTAAAATTAAACTTTAATCATAAACTTAAATAGGTGATTTTTTTGAAAAAACTATTTGAGTATTTAGGGCTAGGTGCTTTTATAATATTTAGTTTTTATTATACTGAAAAAGCAGCAATTTTTGTTCAAAATAAAAATCCTATTATGCAAAGTATTAATGAGATAAAAGATGAACAATTAATCGAACCAGTCAATGCTATTATTGAAGATAATACAATAATTCCAGGAATCTATGGTAGAGAAGTAAATGTTAACAAAAGCTTTCAAACTATGAAATCTTTTGGCATATTTAACGAATATTATTTAGTATTTGATAATATAAAACCAGAAATATCTCTTTCTAATAATAAAGATAAAATAATCATTTCCGGTAATCCTCAACTGCGCCAAGTTGCAATAATTATTGATGATGATTCGAATTTAATAAATTATTTTCAAAAAAGTTCTTATTTTGTTTCTATGTTAGCAACTTTAGATAATTATAATGATACGTTAGAATTAATTAATAGTGAATCTAAAGAAGAAAATTTTCTTAATTTAGATAATAAACTTAATTCACAAAAACGTAATACAAAAATATGCCTTGTTAATTCTCCTGTTAATATTAGTCAATGTCAAAAAAAAGAATATTTGCTTGTTAAACCATCAATAATTTTAACAAATAACAACATAGCTACAATAAAAAATAATATCAGTAATGGTAGTATTATTTTTATTGAAAATGGAACCAATATTAGTGATGTAGAAATATTAATTAGCCAAATAAAATATCAAGGATTAGATTTAGTATATTTAAGTGAATTATTATCTGAAAATCAAAACTTAAAATCCAAAGAATAATCTCTTGGATTTTTTGTATATCTTAATTAGTATTTGCTATTTTCAAAAAAATTTGTTATAATCACTAAGTCAAAAGCCTTTATTATTTAAAAAAGAAAGTAGATGAATTATGAATAAAATAAAAATCCATGCCATTGGTGGATTAGATGAAAATGGCAAAAACTGTTATGTTGTTGAGGTTAATGACAACATATATATCTTTGATTGTGGCTTAAAATATGCTCAAGAAAATTTATATGGAATAGACTATATAATTCCAGATTTTAGTTACTTAGTCAAAAATCGTCATAAAATTAAAGGACTATTCTTAACACACGGTCACTATGAAAATATTGGCGCAGTAGCTGATTTATTAACAGACATTCCCGATTTGAAAATATATGCAACCAAATTTACAAAATATATATTAGTTAATGATGGTATTGACGAAAAAAATATTATTGAGATAAAGCCTCATCATAAATTGAACTTTGGTACTGAAAGTATTTTTCCAATCAGTGTTAGTCATTCAACTCCAGATTCAGTCATGTATGTATTGAATACTAAAGATGGAGCTATTGTTTATAGCGTCGATTTTTTAATTGATCCAACAATGCAAGGCGCTTATTCAATGGATTTAGGAAAAATTGCATACATTGGCAAACAAAAAGTATTGGCATTATTAAGTGAATCTGTATATTCTGAACACATTGGTCATACATCTCCTAATCATCGCTTGAAATCAGTATTTAAAGATGCATTAAATCATAATCCCAATCGTGTAATGTTTTTAGTTTTACCAACTCATCTTTATACGATCCAAGAAATTTTTGATAGTGCCAAAAACTCTCATCGTAAAATAATCATTATGGGTAAACAACTACAAAATATAGTTAGTATGGCTAAAAAAGAAGGTTATTTAGACTTTGACGATAATAATTTAGGTGATTTATCTAATATTGAAGATTCAAATTCAATATTATTAATTGCCGATAATAAAGAAAATCCATATGCTAGTATCATAAAGATTATTAATGGATATGATAAATTTATAAAATTAAAAAATAATGATGCTATAGTTTTTGCTGAACCTCGCTATGACAGCAGTGAAAAAATTCTTGTAAAAGTAGAAAATGATTTAGCAATGCATGGTTGCAAAATTGTTTCTATTCCTAAAACAAAGTCAATTTTACATCATGCCTCTAGCGAAGATTTGATGATTATGATTAATTTATTAAAACCTAAGTATTACATGCCGGTTAAAGGCGAATATCGTTATATGGTAGGCAATGCCAACCTTGCCTCAAATTTAGGAATAAAACCAGAAAATATTATCCTTAAACAAAATGGTGACATTGTTGAAATTGAAGATGGTAATTTATTAGATACTTTCAATCACATTAAAGTTAATGATGTTTTAATTGATGGTAAAAGTAATGATGATGTTGGGGAGTTAGTAATTAAAGATCGTGAAATGCTAGGAGAAAATGGTATAGTATTAATTAGTGCAACAATTAGTAAAAAAGAAAAAGTAGTATTAGTTGGACCAGAAGTTACAACACGTGGATTTATATATGTAAAGGACTCTGTCGAAATGATAAAAGAAATTAAAAGAATTTCTTTAGAGATAATTGAGAGAAATATTCTTGATAATTACATTGAATTTAATAAAATTAAAAATGAAATTAGAGAAGAATTAGGAAGGTATCTTTATAATGAAACTGAATGTAAGCCAATGATAATTGCTGTCGTTCAAGAAATATAGTCAAATAAGTAAATGGATAACATTTACTTTTTTAATTCTATTTGATACTATATTAATGTAGAGTAGGTGTAATAATGTTTGGAAAAATAATCGATATCAATGAAAATATTTTAACTGTTGAAAATTTAAAAGGAGCACCTGAAAGCCAGATTTTAAATTATCATGTTGTATTTACGGAAAACGATCGTAAAATAGTTGGAGAAATAATTGGTATGAATAGCCAAGTAATTAAAATTATGTTAATAGGTGAAATTAGAAACGATATTTTTACATCAGGTGTATCAAAAAAACCAACATACCAAACTGGCTGTCGTATTATTACCAAAAAAGAATTAGAATCAATAATAGGTAGCCAAGACATAAATCATCGTCAAACATTATTAATAGGTACATCAAATACTTATGAAAATTTTAAAATTACAACTCATATTAATGATTTTTTCTCAAATCACTTTGCAATTATTGGTAATACTGGTAGTGGTAAATCATGCGGGGTTGCTAGAGTTATTCAAAATATATTTTATAATAACGCTGAAAGTCTACCAACTAATGCTCATATAATATTATTTGATGTTTATGGCGAATATAATCGTGCTTTTGAAGATATTAATAAGTTACCAAGAATAAACTTTAAAAGCTATACTACCGACTTAGCTCTTATAGATAATAATTTAATAACTATACCAGCATATTTTCTAGAAGTAGATGATTTAGCAATTTTGCTAAATGTAACTGAGACCTCTCAATTACCAATCATTGAAAATGCTTTAAAGTTAGTTTATATATTTACGAGCGATGACCCCAAAGTTATTGAATATAAAAATGATATAATTGCTAAAAGTATTCAAGATATTTTGGCTAGTGGTAAATCTTCAACTCAAGTAAGAGACCAAATTGTTGCAGTTTTAACTCAATTTAATACCGAAACATTAAATTTAGATACGATTATATCTCAACCAGGATATAATCGTACCCTACGCCAGTGCTTAAATATTGACGCTCAAGGTAAAATGAATTCCGTTGGCTTAGTAGTTGATTTCCTAGATAATTTTACTAAAATAAATTTAGATCGTATTGAATTAAGTGGTAATTTTGTTTATACCCTAGATGATTTATATAGAGCGTTTGAATTTGCCCTAATTAACGAAGGAATTTTAAGCTCAGAACATGTTTTTGATAAAGCAAATACACTAAAAGTCCGTTTGCAATCTATTATCAACAGTAATAATCGTCGCTTTTTTGATTATCCTGGCGTTATTAGCAAGGAAGATTACATTAAAAAATTTTTCCTTTGCCCAAATGGGGAATTTGCTCAACTTGTCAATATGAACTTTAGCCATATTGACGAAAGATTTGCTAAAGTATTAACAAAAATGTTTGCCAAATTATTTTTTAATTACACAACTAATCTTGAACATCGTGCATCTTTTCCAATTCACTTAATTTTAGAAGAAGCCCACCGATATGTTCAAAACGATAACGATATAAATATCATTGGCTACAACATATTTGATCGAATTACCAAAGAAGGACGTAAATATGGTACAATTTTAGGATTTATCACTCAAAGGCCGAGTGAATTATCAACAACTGCCTTATCTCAATGTTCCAATTTTTTAGTATTTCGTATGTTTCATCCTGAAGATTTAAAAATAATAAGTTCTATTTCTTCAAATGTAACTCCAGAAAATATTGAGAAGATTAAAACTCTAAGACCTGGAACAGCTATGGCTTTTGGGACAGCATTTAAAGTTCCATTAATTGCTAAACTAGATTTACCAAATCCAATGCCTGAAAGTACAAGTGTTGATTTAACATCTAATTGGTTTAAATGAAAAAGCATAACCATTAAAAGGTTATGTTTTTTAACAATTCATAAATTTCTTCCGGCTTCTTAGTAGCTTTCTTTTTTATATCGTAATCTGGTAATAAATGTAAATGATAATGCTTTATCGCTTGCATAGTACCATAATTAACGCGCATTGAAAAAGACTCAGCATTAATTTTTTTGATTAAAATTGGTGCAATTTTTTTACAAACCCCATTTATGTGCATTATTAATTCATCAGGCATTTCTAAAAAATCAGCATAATGTTTTTTAGGAATAATTAAAGTATGACCATCTACATTAGGAAAAGCATCTAATATAGCAATTACTTTGTCATCTTCATAAATTTTTCTACTAGGAACTTCGCCAGCTATTATTTTACAAAATAAACAATCCATAAAATCACCTATTAAAATAATATCAAAATAATAAAATTTCGTAAACCAAAAAATTATTTTCTTAAATAATATTGAGTTAACGCTATACACATCTTATAATCAAAATAGGTGATAAAATGAAAAAAGTAATTTTGACTATAGTTATATTAGCACTTTTAACTAGTACAATTTTCTTTGGCTATTCTTATTTTAAAAAAGATGAAGAAACGGCTAATAAAACTAATCAAGAAAACCAAACAAATATTAATGGACAGAAAGAAGAAAATAATCAATGTTCAATAACGGAAGAATCCGAATTGAATACGGAAGCTACTATTGTAAGAAAGTTGATTGATACATTTGAAATAAAAGAATGCGAAGATCTTCAACTTGCTTCCAAATTATATACTAAGTCCAAGTTAACAACTGAAAAAATGAGCTCTGACCAATTAGTCTTTTATATTCTAAAATATTACGACGCTATGATTCCAGTATGTTCACAAAATGAGACTATAACTTTATCAAAGGAACAAATTCAAGACGCAATTAATATTTTGTTTGGTCAGTCAATCAAATATTCTGATTTAAAATTAGATAGTACAACTAACGTTTCATATTATAATATAAAATATAATTCTAATGCTGAAAGTATAACTGTAAGCAATAGTAATTGTGATGGCTGCGGACCAGGTATTAATCCATACTATCTTACACATATTGCCAATGCTAAAATAATTGATGATCAAATAATTATTGAACAACAAATTGCTTATCTCGATTTCAAAGAGGTGTCTGGCAATGATATTATTTATAATACATATACAAACGCTGACAAAAATCAAAAAGTTGAAAGCATAATAAATGAAGACTTAAAAAATTGGCAATTATATGATACATATAAATATATATTTGAACTAGAAAATGGTTACTACGTTTTAAAATCAATTGAATACCTTGAAAAGTAAAGAATTTCTTTACTTTTTATTTTTAACTAATTGCTTATATTTTCATTTTATTATATACTTAAAATAGAGTGTGGTATATATGAAACGTATAATCGTTATTTTGATAAATGTTTTTTTCCTTTTGCCGATAAGTATTTCAGCAACGACAAAAGCAACACCTTGTGAATTTTCTGAAGCTTACCTAGAATGGTTAAATTTAACAAGTATTGAACAATCAATAATTCCAATGCCAACCATATGTAAAAATGATGAACCATTTCAGCCATATTATCAAAATAAAAATCTATTTAACTATTCAGTAAAAGCTACATATCCATCTAAATACGATTCACGTAATGTAGATGGTAAAAATTATGTTTCACCTGTTCGAAATCAAATGTCTACTGGTGCATGCTGGGCTTTTTCAGCTTTAGCAACAGTTGAATCATATTCAATGAAATATTTCAATGATAATACAATTTACTCTCCACGTCATATAGATTATTCTACTTCAAGATACTTTTTAAATAATGTTACTAATCCTGAAAGTTTCAACCGTACTGTAGGTCAAGGTGGTAATGGTTATATGGCCAGTAGTTATCTCATAAATGGTAAAGGGCCAATTACTGAAAACCAAATGCCATTTGAAAACAATGAAAACTTAATTAACATTAATTCTATTAAAAACAAAACCGTTAATTTAGATGTAAATGGGTACGAAATAATTGAAAATTCAAGTTTAGGCTGTAGCACAACTATAAAAAATAAAATAAAAGAACATATTATGCAGTATGGATCTATGGCTGCCAGTATTTACATGACAACAAATAGTAGTTATTACCGTGCTTCATCGCATGCCCTTAATTACAATTCAACTAGTGCTCAAGATTTTTATGCTCCTAATCATGCCATTACTATTATTGGTTGGGATGATAATTTTTCTCGTAATTTATTTGCCGCAGGTCACCAACCTAGCAGCAATGGTGCTTGGATTGTTAAAAATTCCTACGGAACAAACTGGTCTTATGGGGATAATGGCTATTTTTATATTTCCTATGAAGATGATTGGGTATGCCAAAATCCTACAGGAGCAACTAGTATAGATCAAGAAGTGGAGGATGAAATATATTATCATGACGTTTTAGGTTACAATAGCTACTACGGCTATAACGATTCTCAAGCAGCAGCAGTTAATATTTTTGAATTAGAAACTAGTCAAGAACTATTAGAAGAAGTAACTTTTGTAGCTAAAGAAAATACTAACTATGTAATTTATTTAAATCCTCAAGATGATGATTTAAATCTTGACAAATTTATTAAAATTGGCTCTGGTAAGACAACATATGCTGGTTATCATACTTATAAATTATCAAAGCCTTATCTTCTAGAAAATGAAAAGTTTGCAATTATGGTTTCTTATGATTTAGAAGACGGAACTCATCCGATAGGAACTCAAATTGTAAGTGGAACTTTTTTTGATAAAGGAAATACTACGCCAGAATTAAGTTATGTTTCATCATCTATTAATGGACCATGGGAAGATTTATCCGACGAAATTAGATATCAACCATTTGCTTCAATAAAAGGAAGTACCAACCAAATTAATTATAATTTTCAAATTTCCCAACCACAAATTACGCCAGATTATCCTTATATCAATGGCGAATTTAATATAACAATTCCATTTACATCCACAAATGTTGAGCTAGATAGTTTACAAATAAATATTTTAAATTCTCAAAATAAAAATGTAACTAATGATTTCAATGTCGTTAAAGCTTCAAACAAAATAACAATTAGCAGCAAAGGAAGTTCTCTTTTATCTGACGATTATGAAGTAAGTATCAACTATCAAGAAATAACTAGAACAATGTCGTTTCATTTATACGAGCAATTTGAAATATATCCTCAAGACATAGTGACTAACACTAATATGTATGATACAAACGAAAATAATATAGATATTCCTGTTAATACTGTTGGATATGAAGATAACTATGAGTTAGAAATAATTGTTAAAAATTCTTCTGGAAATGATGTAACAAAAGAATTAAATATTACAAATAACACTATAATTAATAATAAGGCTAAAATCCACATTGTTATTCCCGAAGATACCTTGCCAGATACATATACTGTAACAATAAAAGGAGAAAAAAGTGCCACTACAGAGTTCATAATAATAGATTACGTTCCATTAGAATCCATAAGAATAACCCCAATTCATAATCAAATTAAGATTGGTCAAACTCAAAAATACACTGTAAAATATACGCCATCCAATGCTACAAATAAAAAAATTACATGGCGTGTTTCCAATCCTAATATTGTGACAATAAAAGACAATACTATCACAGCGATAGCCAGAGGCGAATTGACAGTTACAGCAACTAGTGTAGAAAATCCAGATATAACATCTAATGCCGGACTTACAATTATTGATCCAATAATAAATTTAACAAGTGCTACAATAATAGGAGAGAATGAATTAGATCGTAAAGCTTTATTTACTGGTAGTGAAGGTAAAATAACCCTTAATATACAAACTCAAGATATATTTTCATCAAAACTAACGGTAAAAATATTTAATTCAAGCAATAATCAAGTTAGCTACTTTAACATAGATAATGGCGAAATAACTAATAATAAAAGTACTATAATTATTAATTCTTCCGGTAATGCACCGGCAGGACTCTATATTGTAAAAATTTCTGGCGCCAATGCCCGTACTTTCGAATATCAATTTCGCATTAATCAACCTATCAAAGTATCGTCAATAAAATTCAATGATATTCGTACAAGTCAAAATATGACAATAAATTTAAAACCTACAATTTCCCCAATTAATGCTTACAATCAAACACTAAAATATACTGTAGCCAACCCTAACATAGCAACGATTAAAAATAATCAATTGACTACGTTACGTCCAGGGGAAACTACTATCACAGCAACTTCTACTGATGGCTCTAACATAAAAACTAGCTTTAAATTAACAGTAACTGATTCTATATTCTTAAATTCCAATTACACAATAACTAAAAACTATATTGGTAATATTAAAGAAAAAACTTCTTATCAATCGTTTTATAATAGTTTAAATATATCGTCTAATGAAAGAGTAAAAATATATAATACTACCAAAACAAAAGAAGTAAGTAGCGGTTATATAGGTACTGGCATGATTATAGAAAAAAAGTCAGGAACCGAAGTATACAACTACACATTAGTTGTAAAAGGGGACATTTCTGGTGATGGGATAATTGGTAGTTTTGACGTATTACAATTACGAAGATATATAGTTAGACTTGCTACTTTAAGTGAGCCAGCTAAACTTGCAGCTGATGTAAATGGCGATAACAGCGTTGGTAGTCTTGATGCTTTAAAAATGCGTCGTCACATAGTAAAAATAGAATACATTTATTAAAGGAGAAGATATGAAAAAAATATTAAAATTAGCTTTATTTATACTTTTTTTAGGAACTTTCAATTTTATAACAGTTCACGCTTTATCAACAAGAATTACCACATCAAGTACGAAAATAACTCCCAACTCTGAATTTAAATTATCACTCGTTGTTTCAGGATTAAATAATGGTTTAGCATCTGCAGAGTACACTATAAGCTATGATAGTAGTAAAGTAACTTATGTATCTTCTCAGATTGGTCAAAGTAAACCAAGCGGTGACTTGACTGCCAATAGTATCAATGGTCAAGTTATCTTATCGTATATTGATAATAATGGTGGCACCAATTCTTTTAATAACGGAACAATCATTACAATAACATTTAAAAGTAAAAGCAATGCTACAAGCGGTAGTGCAACTTTTAAACTAACTGGTAGTCAGTATGGTGATAAAGATGCAAATCCCCTAACTGGAACTACAAGTAACTTAACAGTTAATTTCTATAAACCAAGTTCTGAAGCAAAACTGAAAACTTTAACAGTATCAAATATGGATTTAAATCCAAAATTTAGTACTAATACCAAAAGTTATACCTTACCAGAAACTGACTTAGGTGAAATAACAATTAGTGCTACAGCTTCCACTGGGGCAACAATAAGTGGCATTGGTAAAAGAAGTCTAAAATATGGAGCTAATACTCTAACTATTACTGTAACAGCAGAAGATAAAGTTACAAAAAATAGCTATGTAATAAAGATTAATCGTAAAGATACAAGATCTTCCGAAAATCGTCTTCAATCTTTAATAATAGAGGATTATGAAATAGACTTTTCTAGCGATAAATACACATATGAAATTGAGTTACCAGAAGATATAACAACTTTGAATATAAAAGCAACGTCCATGGATCAAAATGCTAAAATAAGTGGAATAGGAATTGTAAATATTACACCTAGTCAATTATCTCACTCTATAAATGTTACTGCTGAAAATGGCGATATTAAAATGTATTCTGTTATTTTTACTAATCGTGGTACTATTTCTACCAATCCAAGTGCTAATTTATTAAAATTAATTATAAATAATATAAATATAAATCTTGGCGAAGAATCTACATATTTATTTGGCGTAACTAATGACACAACAAAGTTAGACATAAAATATGAAACAGAAAGCCCAACTGCAACCGTAGAAATAAAAAATAATAATAGTCTTGCCAACGGAATAAATCGTGTCATAATTAGCGTAAAAGATGGCGAATTATCCAAAGAATATTACATTATTGTAAATAAAGATTATACAACTAATAAAGTAACTTCTATTGAATCTATAACTAATAGTAATTTGAGCCAAGACTTAATTATTGAAATAACTGAACCATCAATAACTATCCCGTCTGATATTCTAAAAGCTTTAAAAGCGAGCAACGCTAAATTATACTTAAATTATGTTGATGGTTATAAAGGACTATTGTATGCAGTATCAGTACCATCAACAATTGAAATAACTGGTGATATCACTTTTAATTTATCGTTAACTAATCAAAATCCTTATACAATATCATCAACAATTCCAACCGGTATCGAAATTAAATACTACCTCGATAATTTTAACCTAAGCAATGAGCAACTATTTGGATATAATAGTAAAGATAATTCTCAAGTTTTAATTGCTGAAAATCCAGATATTAATAATGGTTATATAACATTTATCTCTAACGGATCTGAGTCTTATATTTTAAGTAATGATGCTATAAATTCTAACCAATCTACAAGCACAACACTGCCTAACATTATTTATATTGGTATAGACATCGTTATAGGTATTTTACGAACTTTAGCTGCTCAGTGGTTTATCAAAAACAAAGATAAAATAATTCCTAAGAAAAAGCAGTCACAATTAAAAAGCGTTATTACCCCTGTTGAAGAACCAAATCAAAATAAAATAAATGAGTCGACTATCAAATTAACGACTAATAATGTTAATTTATCAGCCCCAACACCAAATGTTAATTCAACCAATCAAGTGGAAACAGAATCTCTAATAGTTGAAATGGACAACAATAAGGAACCTAACTCTAATATACAAAGTTAATAGACTTTGTATTTTTTATTCAATTTTTTAACTTCTAAGCATAAATTAAACTAGAGGGTGATTAAAATGTCTACTTATAAAGAAATAGTTACAAAAGCTGTCATAGGAAAGGGGAAAAAGACCTCAAAATCTTCTTACAGCATAGAAACAGAAGAAGTACCTAACACCGTCTTAGGATGCTGGGTAATAAATCATCGCTTTAGCGGTACAAATAATAATGGTAATGTTAATGTAAATGGAAGTTTTGATGTAAATGTATGGTATTCATATGAAAATGATTCTAAAACTGCCGTAAGCACCAAAAGATTATCATATAGTGATATGTTAAAATTACGTTTAAAAGAAAATACAAATACAAATCAAGAAATAATAGTTCGATCACTTAAGCAGCCAACAGTAACAGATGTAAAAATAAAAGATGGATTAGTAAATTTAGATATCGAAAAAGAACTTGGCGTTGAAGTAGTAGGGGAAACGAAAGTACGAATAGCTATTGAAGATGAGGAAGATCCATGGGAAGATATATACGACGATGAAGAAATTACTGAAGAAATTTCAGAAGTAACTGATGATTATATTGAATAGGTGTCAACAATTTATGGTTGACACTATTTTAATATTTTGCTATAGTATTTATGACAAAAAAGGAGGGACAAGTTATGGCAGTTAAATTAAGATTAAAAAGAATGGGTGCAAAGCAAAGACCATTCTATAGAATAGTTGCAAGTGATTCACGTAATCCACGTGATGGTAGATTCATCGAAACAGTTGGAACATATAATCCTATTGCAAAACCAGCAGAAGTAAATATTAATGAAGAAAAAGCTCTTTACTGGTTAGGAAATGGAGCAATTCCTACTGATACAGTTCGCAATTTACTAAGTCAACAAGGTATTATGAAAAAGTATGCTGATAGCAAGACTAAAAAAGAAGGTAAGTAATTATGGATTTAAGAAGTTTTGCTGAATATTTAGTAAAAAGTATTGTAAAAGAACCAGATATGGTTAAAGTTCAAGAATTTGGTGGCGAAGAAGGAACAACTATTTTAGAAATTATTGTTCATGAAAGTGATATGGGACTTGTTATTGGCCGTGGAGGAAAAATGGCTAATGCCATCCGTACCATTATTCAAGCCAATGCCTATATCTTAG
>CALVJF010000007.1 GCA_944331885.1 uncultured Bacilli bacterium | reverse complement strand
TGAACTTGTCAATAAAAAGTAGACAGTTTAAAAGCAATGTTATTCAAACCCTAGTTGAGTTCTATACTCAATTGGGGTTTTATAATTTAATGCATAACTTGGCCGATAATTATTATTATCGTACACAATATCATCAATAAATTCTTGAACTGTGTTATAATTATTAATGTCAAAGTCAATATACATTTCCTTTTTAATCCAGCCATTTTTGGATTCGATTACTGGATTATCTGTAGGTGTGCCAGCTCTAGACATGGATCTGGTTATATTATAGGAATCAAATATATTGTTAAATGACACTGAGGAATATATAATACCTTGATCCGTGTGAACAATGGTTTCTAGGTCTTTGTATCCTCTTTTTATTTTGTTATTTAACATGTTCTTTACTGCTTTATCATGATTCAATACTCCATTTCCGTACATTGTCTCTCTAACATCTGAGCCAACTATTTCATTATTAAATACATCTAAATAGAAAGTCCAATCATATTTTTTATTTTTAAACCAAAATGAAGTAGTGTCTGAAACTATTTTTTCAAATGGTCTTTTTGTTTTCCAATTATATCCAATTATATTTTCGTATTTAACGGATTCTTCACCCGGTTTCTTATATTTATAATGTCTTGCTTTTGATTTTATATTTAATATCTTACATACTTTATGTACTAAGTTATCTGATACAATCCATCCGGTTTCATCAACTATTATTTTTCTTATTCTATGATATCCATAACTTGGTTTTCTTTTATGAATTTGGATTATCAATTCACCTAAATCCTTACGATTAATCTCATATCTATTTAAAATATTTCTTGTCTTAAGCCATTTGTAGTATCCACTTCTAGATATATTCATAACTTTACATAAAGATTTTATATTATACTCCTTACTCAATATTTCGACTATTTCAAATTCCTTTTGTTTTATTTCTTGAATACTACAATCGAACCATCTCCTTTCACAAGGTATCCTTTTTTTAATCGTTCATTCTCAATTCTTAATTTCATATTTTCATATTCCAATTCTTCTTCTCGATTTTTAAAGTTCTTTTTAGAATATATTTTAGCTAGTGGATTCCCGGGCTTTGTTTTATTTTTTAATCCTTCCATTCCATGTTCTTTATATTTTTGAACCCATGTACTTAACATCCCATTATTTATACCCGTTCTTCTTGTAACTTCACGAGAAGATAACTCATAATCTAATATTGGTTTTATTATTTTATACTTTTCTTCTACTGACCAATACTTGTTTTTTCCTCCTTTAGGTCTTCCTTTTTGCATTCTGTCATCTCCTTAATTTAATTTTAGCAAAATAAAAAAGTAAACACATCTTTTTTTGTGTCTACTTTTATCTTACAACTTCAATTTTAATCTGCTTCAAATAAAAATTTATATACTTCCGAATAATTTTTTACAGGAATAATTTCTATTTTATCAATTATCTGAGAAGGTATCTCGCTTAAATCACCAACATTGCTTTTGGGAATAAATATTTTTTTAATGCCTCCATTATAGGCTCCAATTATTTTTTCTTTTAATCCGCCTATTTTTAAAATTTCACCTTTAAGTCCGATTTCACCTGTCATCGAAATTGCCCAATCAATATTTTTGCTTAAAATTAAACTTAACAAAGCTGTAACAATAGCCATTCCCGCACTCGGTCCATCTTTTTTAATAGCACCTTCCAAAAAATGTAAATGAATATCTTTCTTATCAAAATAATAATCATTAACTTTCAAAAATTCTTTATTATTACGTATATAACTTATTGCTACATCGATACTCTCGCTCATCACTTGACCTAAAGAACCAGTAATAATTCTTTTTCCAGATCCCTCGTACATATTGGCTTCAATTTGCATCACTACGCCTCCTAAAGGAGTATAAGCTAAAGCATTAACAATTCCCACACCTTTATATTTAACATTTTCAAAATCATCAAATTTTTCATTACCCAAATAATCAACTAAATCTTTCTTTTTTATAGTAACTTTAATTTTTTCGTCATTAATAACACTTTTAGTAACTATCTTACGTACAATAACCTCTAATTGTCTTCTTAAATCACGAACCCCAGCTTCTCGTGTATATTTTTTTATAATTTCCATAATTATATCATTATTAATTTTAACTTCCTTAGTTGAAACTAAATGTTCATCAAAAATACTAGGTAATAAATATTTAGTAGCTATATCTAATTTTTCAAACTCCGTATAACTAGCTAATTCAACAATTTCTAAACGATCATATAAGGCAGGTGGTATCAAAGAAATATCATTAGCAGTTAAAATAAATAATACTTTAGATAAATCAAAAGGCTCTTCAACATAATTATCAATAAAAGCATTGTTTTGTTCAACATCCAAAATATCTAATAAAGTCGAAGAAGGATCTCCTTTATAATCACGCACCATTTTATCTACTTCATCTATTAATACTAAAGGATTACTTACGCCACATTTTTTTATGCCTTGAATTATTTTCCCCGGACAAGATCCAATATAAGTACGACGATGTCCAATCAGTTCACTACTATCATTTAGCCCGCCAACACTTATTTTATAAAACTCACGGTTTAAAGCTCGCGCAATCGATTTAGCAAGTGAAGTTTTTCCAACCCCCGGTGGTCCAACAAAACATAAAATTGGAGTTTTCAAATCACGATTACGATTCTTAACTGCTATATATTCAATAATTCTTTCCTTAATCTTGTCCAAGCCAAAATGCGAATTATCAAGTTCTTTTTTAATAGAAGTCAAATCTGTCTCATCAACGCTAAAACGATTCCAAGGCAAATTCAATACTAAATCTAAATAATTACGAATTGTACTTGCTTCCGGAGAAGCATCATTTGTGTACTCAAATTTCTTAATTTCATTTAAAAACTTTTCCCTAGTCTTTGGATTTATATCCAAATCATTAAGTAAATCCAAATAATCTTTAACAACATTATCCTTAGGATCTTCTTCTCCCAGTTCTTTTTGAATTTCACGAATTTTTTCTTTTAGAACATATTCTTTTTGATTTTTTTCAAATTCTAAGCGTAAATTTTCTTCAATCCTTTGATCCAATTCTAACACTTGCAATTCAACATTTAAATCAACAATTAAAGCATTTGCACGATGTAAAGGATTTATCTCTTCCATATATAATATTTTTTTATCAATACTAAAAGGAATATGCGCTATAACCATATCAGTTAAATCATTTAAATTATCGCACTTCTTTAAAGCCATTAAAAAACTATTAGATAAATACCTTGCAATTGAAATGTATTCCTCTACTAGCTCCACTATCTTGCGCCTTAGAGCCATTTCCTCGACTACATCAAATTTAGGCAAATCTAATTCTACCGTATTAGCTTCTAAAACTTCATTATCCAAAATATAATTAGCATAAAATTTAACTTTTATTCTTTTAACACCACTAATAACTACTCGGTAATTACCATTAGGAAGTTCAATACGACTTTTTATTAAACCTACAACTCCAACTTCTGGCAAATCACCGACTTCAGGATTTTCTTCAAATTGATCCTTAGGACAAGCGATGAGTAACTGACCCTTATGATTTTTACTAGCTAAATTAATTATTTTTTTACTTAATTCATTATTCAATTCTAATTTTACTTCTTGATGAGGCAATAAAACAAGGCTCTTTAGTAATAATACCGGTAAGTTACTTATCATACTTCGCCTCCTCAAAACTTATTTAAAATTTATTATATAAATAAAAAAAGTGAAAGTAAATATACTTTACACCATTTTAACAAATAAATTTTATAATAATTCTTTTATTACTTCTTCTTCACTTTTTGCTACCAATAACTTAAGTGGAATATCAAAAATAGTTTTTGCTCCATAATCTTTTTTCAAAGCTAATCGATATGCGGCGCGAGCAAAAGCAACCATTATTGAAGCAGTAAATTCCGGATTAGAATCCAAATTTAAAGAAAATTCCATCAATTGTTTGTGCTCATTATTTATTCCTGTTTTAGCCGAATGTATAACAAATCCTCCATGTGGCATTGCTCCACGCTTCTCTTTCACTTCTTCTAAACTTACAAAATGAACAAATGTATCATATTCCGCAAAATAACTAGGCATTTCTTTAATTTCTTTTTCGATTATCCCTTTATCATAGCCATCCTTAACTGCCACATAACATTCTCTTGTATGTTTTTCTCTTGTAGTTAAATCAGGATTTGTGCCGCTACGAACTTTTTCAACACTTTCCACTACCGGAATTGTAAATTGTACAGCATCTACTACACCTTCAATTCTTCTAATTGCATCAGAGTGCCCCTGACTAACGCCTTCTCCCCAAAATGTATAAGTTTTTCCATTACTTAAAAAAGCATTATCTAACAGACGATTTAAAGAAAATAATCCTGGATCCCATCCTATTGATATAATTCCTACCTTTTCATTAGCTAAAGCTTTTTCATTCATTTCCGCATAATACTTTGGAATATTACTATGGGTATCAAAACTATCAACAGTATTAAACATTTTAATATATTTAGGCCCTTGAATTGGTAAATCGGTAGCTGACCCACCACATAAAATTAAAACATCTATTTTATCTTGCCATTTCTCTAATTCATTAACACTATATATATTTTTACAATATACTGATTTAATAATTAAGGGATCCCTACGAGTAAATATTCCTACTAATTCCATATCTTCGCTATTTCTTAAAGCAATTTCTACTCCTCGCCCAATATTTCCATAACCTAAAATACCAATTTTAATTTTTTGTTGTTTCATAAACAACCTCCCTTATAAATAATTATACATTAATTATCCGTTATGATAACCTAAAAACTTATTTTATTTACAGAAAAAAAGACATTTTCATGTCTTCTTAAACTAATTTTCTTTTAAAATTTCAATTGCCTGACGCATTCTTAAATCATATTTAACAATATCCATACCGCCAAAATTACTTAAGAATTCTTCTTTTTCCATTCCATACATTTTGGCCATTTTATCAGCTTCAGCATCAGCTACTTTATCACTAATTTCAATATTTTCAGCATCTGCCACAGCTTCTAATAGATATCTATATCTTACTCTCTTAGTAGCTTCAGGTTCCATTTGTTCATGAAGTTTTTCATGAGAAGAACCGGTAAATTGATAGTAATGTTCCAAATTCAATCCTTGCATTGATAATTGCTCTTCAAATTGATGCATCATTCTATGAACTTCATCATCAATAATTTCCGGATTAATTTCTACTTCCATATTTTGACTTGCAGTTTCTAAGCAATCGTTAATATATTTATCTTCCTCTTCAACTTCTTTACGCTCTTTAATAGTTTTTTTGATTTCAGCTCTAAAATCTGCTTCATTATCGATATCTTCAAATCCTAAATCAGCATAAAATTCTTTATTTAATTCTGGTAAAACTCTTTCCTTAATTTCTTTAATAGTTACATTAAATTTTACATCCTTGCCTTTTAGATTTTCAGTATAATTATCTGGGAATTGTAAATCTAATTCCTTAGTTTCCCCAACATTCATCCCTATTAATCCTTCTTCGAATCCAGGTATAAAAGTATGAGAACCAATTTCTAATGGATAGTCTTTACCACTACCGCCCTCAAGTTTTTCACCATCAACAAAACCTTCAAAATCAATTACAGCAGTATTTCCTTCAACAACAGAACCGTTTTCTTTAATAACAATTTCAGCAAATCTTGTTGCAAGTTTTGCTATTTCATCATCTATTTCTTTATCGCTAACTTTTACATTAGCTTTTTTAACTCCTAATTTAGTATATTTCCCAAGCTTAACTTCTGGTTTTGTAATAATTGTAAATTCATATTCTACATGATCTTTATCAATACCTTTAATATCAATTTTAGGTTCTGCAACAGGAACTAAATTTTCCTCACGAATAGCTTTATTATAAGCAGCACCTAAGGCAATATCAACGGCATCCATGTATAAAGATTCAATACCAAATTTTTTAATATATACATCTTTAGGAACAGCACCTTTTCTAAAGCCATCAACTTTAATATCTTTTCTTTTTTTCTTAAAAGCAGCATCTAAAGTTTCTTCCCATTCTTTTCCTTTAACTTCTGCTTTAATTACATGTACATTTTTCATTATATCTTCCTTTCACCAAGCAATATTATATAACATTATCTCAAAAAATAAAAGTCATTACTGACTTTTATTAGGTAAATAACGTAATTTATATATTGATCTTTCTTCATTTTTATCTATTTGTTCATCCACAGTTTGAACATTTCGCAAAACAAAATCAGTTTCTGGATTATAAACATCAACTGCTTCCCAGCCATCAACAAACATTGTATCACTATAAGCAAAAACATTAGCATCAGGTTGTCCTGGAATAAAGCCAATTTCTGGACGCAATTCTAAATCATAATAGTATAATTCACGATTATCGGTATAACCATCTTTGTCTTTATCTTGCCAATAATACCATCTAACATCTTCACCATCATTAATTATTTCTGGCTTTTTTTGCATTATATAAAATTCCTTATCATCAGTCTGACGCTCACGTAACATTTCATTAGCTTGTTCAACACTAGGACGAACACCAACATTTGGATTATATTCCCCTAAATTATACCAACCATATTCAGATTCATTAAAACTTACTGCATATAAAGTTGGATTAACTTGTGGTAAGACTTCAGTTGGATCAGCAACAAAATACTTATCCCAAGTAATTTCACTCTTAGCAACAATATTATCTTTATTAGCATCATTCCAACCAAACTGATAATAATAATTACCAACTACTTCAGGTTGTTTAACATATAAATATTTAGTTTTATTTTCGGCTGCCTTCGCATATGTAGCAGTACTAACCATAATAGTGGCTGCTAATAAACTAGCTCCTATTTTCTTTAAAACCTCTTGTGATCTTTGTAAAGTACGACCATTAACTTTTTCTGTCTTAACTACTTTTGCCATCAAATCACCTCTTCTTGGCTATATACTAACATAAAAGAAATAAAAAAACAACCAATAAAAAAATCTCATCATAAATGAGATTTTAAGCAATACTTACAATTTTTACATCATAAGAACCATTAGGGCTTGCAACACTAATTATTTCTCCAACTTTACGTCCCATAATTGCAGCTCCAATTGGTGATTCATTACTAATCTTATTATTAAATGGATCAGCTTCCAAAGAACCAACTATCTTATATTCTTCTTCCTCATCATCATCCATATAATTAATAACAACTGTTGACCCAACATTAACTAGATCTTTATTATTTGTATCAACAATTTTAGCATGTTCTAATTTATACTCCAATTCTTGAATTCTTGCTTCAAGTTGTGCTTGTTCATCACGAGCAGCATCATATTCAGAGTTTTCAGATAAATCACCATGACTACGTGCTTCTTTAATAGCAGCAACAACCTCTGCTCTTCTATTTAATTTTAAATCCTTTAATTCTTGTTCTAATTCTAAATAACCATCAGCAGTTAATAATATTTCTGTATTCTTTGTCATTTTTTCTTTCACCTCATTAAAATATCTTCATAAGAATACTACAAATAATCTTTAATGTCAAATACTTTTAATCGCATCATATCATTTTCTTTCACCTTTACATTACAAGGTATTTTTACAATCATTCTTGGATGTCTAGCAACTTCGATTTCTTCCATGTTTTCATCCCAAATTTTATCAATTTTAATAGTCATAGGTTCCATATTAGGTCCAAAAATTTCTACAACATCACCAATTTTAAAATAATTTCTTTGCTCCAAAGTTACAATACCATCTTGCCAATTTAATACTTTTCCTAAAAAGTCTTGATTACTTACCTCATCGCGACCCAAAAAATATTGTTCGCTTTCACCAGCCAATTTATCATAAAACTGTGGTGTACTATCACGATTAGCACAGCGATTCAAAATATCCAGATAATAATTAATATATGCAAGGGTCAAAGATTTATTCACTACCAAATCGATAATACGTCGATAAGCATCAATAATAGTTGCTATATAATAAATACTACGCATTCTTCCCTCAACCTTAAAAGAATTAACACCTATTTCAATCATATCTTCAATAAAGGGAACCATATTTAAATCCTTTGGAGTCATACTAAATATATCTTTATTATTATCACATTTAAAACAAAATCTACATACTTGTGCGCACCCTCCACGATTACTATCGCGATTAGTTACATAATTAGAAAGTACACACCTTCCTGAAAAAGAAGTACACATCGCCCCATGAATAAAGCATTCAAGATCTAAACCTGTCTCTTCCTTAATCCTCTTTATATCATCGCGACTTGCTTCCCTAGCAAGTACTACTCGACAAACACCTTGGTTTTTATAAAACAATGCCGCTTCATGATTTAAAGTACTTGCCTGAGTTGAAACATGTTTCTCAAACTTACAATTTAATTTATTAGCCAGTTCCAAAACAACCATATCACTAAAAATTATGCCATCTATTCCAATATTATCTAAATCTTGTAAATACTTTTCTAGTCCTTTTAAATCTTTATCATGAAATACAATATTAACTGTTACATAAACTCGCTTATTTAAATTATGAGCAAAATTAACTGCCTTTTGCATATCATCAAGACTAAAATTTAAAGCATTTGCTCTTAAACTATAATCCTGTCCTCCTATGTATACAGCATCAGCGCCATACAGTAAAGCAATTTGCAATCTTTCTAAATCTCCGGCTGGAGCTAATAACTCTATTTTCATTTTGACTCCCCCTTTAATTTGAAAATTGTTTCCTTTTCTAAGAATCCGTCATCACAATCAGTTTTAAGGCCATTTAAATACTCAATAACTTTTTTTACGCCTAAAAAAGTTCCATTTATATAAAAATATCTAACATTGTCTAAATTAGTTAATCTTAATCCATTAAACAATTTACCATTATATAAGACAGTCCCATAAGTATTTTCTACCGCTCTAAAATGCATCTTACTATTTATTTCCTCTAAAATACAATCCTTTTTATTTACTAGTTTAAAATGCTCATGATAATTGCTCAGTAGTAGTCTTCGCGAATACATTGCTTGATTATATCCTAAAACTTGAACTACAACAGAATTTTTATTACTATTAACGAGCAGTTCAATTTCTTTATAAGTTAATTCATTACTACAAAATACAGCATTAACACCTTTATCTAGCCAATATTTAATAGATTGAGCATTCGTTCCAAAATGATTTTGAAAAAAAATCAATTCCAAATTTAAATTCAATTTTTTTACCAATTGAAAAACACCAATATCTTCATAAACAATGCCTTTAACATTTAATCTAGGAAGAATTTCTTTTAAATTATCAATATCCCTACAATCCAACAATCTATTAATTAATACATAACTATCTACATAGTTATTAATCTCCTCAACTGTAAAAGTATTTAAATAACCAATTGAAAAATCTTCCAACGCAAAAAGAAAAGTGTTAATTCCCACTTTTTTATATTCATTTATCTCCTCAAAATTATTAACACTGACTAAATAATTATTTTTCATCTTTCCTAACACTTACTGATAACCCATCGCCAACATCATAAAATTTAGTTTCAAATTCTTCATTATTTTTTAAAAAATCAATATAATTTTCAATTTTAGTAACTAAAGATTTTAAATTTTTTGATTCAATATCTTTTTTATTACCAACATAGCCATGAAACTTTAAATTATCAGTAACAATACATCCTCCTTTACTTAAAAAATATTTAAATTTTTCAAAAAATTTCGTATATTGTCCTTTAGCTGCATCAATAAAAATCAAGTCATATTCAACACCAGTTAAATTCACTTCCAAAGCATCTTGATATACAACATTTATACGTTTATCTAAACCACACTTTTTTACGTTTTTTAAACACTCCATATATCTATTTTCATCACGTTCTATCGTAGTAACTTTTACATCCTCGGCTGCACTAGCCATTAATATTGCCGAATAACCAATAGCGCTACCGATTTCTAATATATTTTTTACATTGTTTGCTTGAATATATTTCATAATGAAAACTATTGAATCTTGTTCAATTATTGGCACATTATGTTCTGCAGCATACCTTTCCATTTCTAAAATATTTTCTTTCATAATATCAACCTACTTTACTATTCACACCAATTATTCTCACTAATCAATTTACTAATTGTTTGATTATGTCCATTCTCATTTACATTAAAATAAGTTTTCCCAGTACAATCAGCCACAAAATAAAAATACTCATTAGGGGTTGGATTAATAGCTGCTTCAATAGCCGATAAGCTAGGATTGCTAATTGGTCCCACACTTAAACCTTTATTATTAGTACAACGATGATTTGTATTATAGCCATTATCACAATTACCTAAATCCGCAAAAGTCAAACCATCACCAAAATTCTTACCTACTGCGTAATAAGTTGTAACATCACTGCCAAGACTAATACCATTTCGCATTCTATTCATAAAAACACCTGCTACCATAGCTCGATCGCTTGCTGTCTTAGCTTCAGACTCCACTAAACTTGCTAAAGTAAATATTTCATGAATCGTTAATTCATTGTTTTGAATTTGTTCTTTTAACTTTTCTAATTTATTAGCAGTATTATTAAGCATTGTTTTTACAATTTCTTCTAAACTTGCATTTTTATAAAATTGATATGTATCGGGAAATAAATACCCTTCCAATGCATAATAAATTTTATCATTTAAAATGTCATCTGTCAAAAACCAATATTTTTCTTCATTTACTAATTGTTCAATAAATTTCTTGTTATTTATATCCTTTAAACAATCATCATAGTTCATACCAGTGGCATCACTTATAATTTTAACATAATCTGTAATTCTTTTTCCCTCATGAAAAGTAAGTTCCATTGTTGCACCAATAACATTCCCATTAGCAAAATCCTGTATTATATCTTTAACAGACATATCTCTGCTCAAAGAATAATTACCAGCTTGTAGCACCAAATTGCCATGTAATTTTATATAAACTAAAGTTACAAATTCGTTTCTAATCAAATTTGCATCTTTCAAATTGTTAACAATTGATTGAGTCGTATCGCCACTATTTATTGTAAAATTTACTTTATCACTTTCTTTACTTACAGCACTTAATAAATAATTATAAGTAACTAATAACCCACATACTAGCACTGCTAAAGCAATCACAATAATAAATAAAATTTTTATTTCTTTTCGCAATTTTTTCATTAATTATTTTCACCATTATGCTCTGAGTCCATTTTTGTTTGAATAGATGATAAAATATTTTCAATAACTAGCCACTCTTTTTCACTTTCAATTGGTTGTAAAGTTGCATCTTGACCACTAGGATCATAAATTGATGCATAAACTTTAGTACTGCCAGTTTCATCTGTTGTATTATCAGTATAAACTATATAACTTTTTTTAGTTTCATCACTATCAAAAGTAAAAAGTACTTCGCACTCTATTTCTTTGCCTTCATCATTCATAATTGTAAACACACTCTTATTATTTTCCATCATTATCTCTCCTTTTTAAATAACTTTCCAAAATAAAAGCTGCCGCCACCCCATCAATTACATTCTTTCTTTTTTTTCTACTTAAATCTGCTTCCAATAAAACCTTCTCTGCCGCCACGGTTGTCAAACGCTCATCAATTAATTCAATAGGCAATCCAAACTCTTTTTCAAGCAATCCTTTAAAATTTAAAGACCTTTCAGCAGCAAATCCTAAAGAATTATCCATATTTTTAGGAAGACCTAACACTAATAAGGTAATATTTTTTTCACTAATGATGTCTCTTAATTTTGGAATTAATTCTTTATATTCATTAAACTTTAAAACTCCTAAAACACTTGCTAAAGTATTACTTTTATCAGTAATAGCCAAACCCAAAGTTTTAGTTCCTAAATCTAATCCTAAAATTCTCAATTTTTTTCTAAATAATCCTCTAAAATTAAAGCAACCATTTCACTGCGATCCAAACTCACAATTTTTTTTCGGGAATCTTTATAACTAGATATGTATCCAGGATCACCGCTAATGATATAGCCAACAATTTGATTAATAGGATTATAGCCTCTTTCTTTCAACGCTTCATAAACCTCATCCAAAGTTCTTGAAACATTCTCTTTCTTTAATAAATCAACATCAAATAAAGTAGTTTTTTCTTCCATTAAATCACCTCATTAATATAACCATATTCTAACATTAAATTTTTCATCTTACAAGTTTACAAAACTAAATATTGTAATAAAGTATTAAATTCATTTTGGAATAAATAACATATAATTAAACCCATAATTAAAAATGGTCCAAAAGGAATTTCTTTTTCTTTTTTCCTAAAAATATAATATAACGCTAATGGATATGTTAACAACGATCCGATAACTAAAGCGATAAAAGCTAATTGAAAATGCAAAGTAGCTCCTATCAAAAAAGCCAACTTTACATCCCCTCCCCCAAGAGATTCACGCTGGAATTTTTTATCTCCTATAAACTTTATTGCCCACAAAAAAGCAAACAAAATAAATCCCGATAATAAAGATAATAGAAAATAATTAATTCCTTTATCATACACATAGACTAATAAAACTATAAAACAAGTCATTAATAAAGGAATATCTAGAATTACTAAATATTTAAAATCACTAACACAAGTAACAATAAAAAAAGAAAACAACACCAAAGCAATTATAAAATTACTTGTTAATCCAAAATAGCAATAACTAAAAGCATATACTAGACCCGTAATTAATTCTATAATTGGACATAAGATACTAATTTTCTTACCACAATTTTTACATCTTCCTCTTAAAAAAATATAGGAAATAATTGGAATCAATTCGTACCAATGTAAAAAATACTGACAATTGTCGCAATGACTACGAGGTTTTATAATTGATTTATCATTTGACCAGCGTTCACCAACAACTAATAAAAATGACCCCATTAATAATCCTATAATAAAAAAATACCAAACCATAAAACCCCCCTTACATTGAAATGGCATCATACATACCATACATTGGCATGATAACAGCTAAAATAATAATTCCAACAACTATTGCTAAACTTGCAATCATAACTGGTTCAATAAAGCTTTTTAATGATGAAACCATCGTAGAATGCTGCTCTTGGTAATACTTACTTACTTTTCCCATCATATCTGCTAATTCACCAGTAGATTCACCAGTAACAATCATATAATAAGCAACATCAGGAACTGCCCAATGATCTTTAAATGTTTCACTTATTTTACCACCAGTAGCAATATTAGAAATAGTTTTAAACATTATTTCTTTATAAACTTCATTATTTGTAATTTTACTCAAAATATCAATACTTTCTGTAATAAAAACATTATTTCTTAATAATGAACTAAATGTTTTCGTAAAAATAGTCATTTCATTATAAATAATAATTTTCCCTATTATAGGTGTACGCATTAACGCTACTTGAATAGTTTTTCTAAAAGCTTTAATTTGTTTATACATAAAATAAAATCCTAAAATTGCAACAACAAATAACAACACAATCAAGGCATAATAATTTTTTAAAAAATCAGAAAATTTAATTAAGAATAAAGTAAGCCCATTTATCTCAGCACCAGTTTGATCATATATTTTTGTAAATTGTGGAATTACATACAACATAATAAAAGCCAGAACACCACAAGCAAACACGGTAATAATTGTTGGATAAGACATAGCACTAACCATTTGCTTACGTGTCGACTCTACCTCAGTATAATAATTAGCCATATCATCAAGTGTTTCTTCCAATTCTCCAGTAGCTTCAGCTGCTTTTAACATATTAATTAATAATGACGGAAACATTGAGCCTTGCTTCTCCAAAGCTTTGGAAAAACTTTCACCCATTGTTAACTCATAAACAATTGTATCAAAAACTCGCTTTCTGCCACCATTGTTTCCCATCTGATTAGCTAAAATACGTACACTGTCAGTTAAAGGAATACCACTCTTTACATATGTTGAAAGCTGAGTAAGCCAGAAAATTAAATCTTTATTTTTCATTCTAGTAGCAAGGATACCACTATCACCATATATAAAATTAATCCATTTAGAAGTTTCAATACTATAAACGTCATAACCCTCATTAACTAAAAAAGCATTAACATCCAATTTTGAAAAACCTGTAAAATTTCCATAAATAACTTTTCCGTGCGGATCGCGAGCTTTATACCTATATACTGTAGGTTTACTCAATCTCTTCGCATCAGCTCCAGCCAATTCTTCCTGTAATTTCTTTTTCTCTGCCTCCAATTTAGCTTTTTGATTTTTTACAAAACCAAATTCATTATAAATTTTTTGAAATTTACTTTCACCTTTTTTAATATTCTTCTTTTGATTATTAACTCTTAAAACTTTTTTTGTACTTTTATAAGCCCTATCAACACTATTTGAAGATGCAAAATATAAATTAGCCAAAGTGTCTATAATCAATCTTTTAAATGCTATATAAGCATACCTAAAAATATCTATAAAACAAAATCCTAGTTCTTTTGCTCCAACAAAAGCCAATGTAAACAACTCAACTATAAAAGTTACTGGAACATTAATTAATGCGAATAAACCGTTATTTTTAGAGTTCTTTTGTACTTTATCTTTCCCCTTTTTATTAAACATCAAAAGTACACCTCCACTCTATACTATATATAGAATTATAACACATTAACAATAATTGTAAAATATATTTTTCAATATATTTAACATAATGCATATAATGTATTGAGGTAATGCCTATGTTCCCTTATCAAATATTTAAAAGTTCATTAACCCTTCCTAAAATAATAGGAGGTATATCCAAAACTTTAGCCATTGCTAATCAATTAATACCATTATATAAACAAACTATGCCTATGATTAAAAATGCACAAAGTATTATTCAAAAAGTAAATTTAAGCTCTAAAAAAGCAATAAATAACTCTACAATTCCCACAAAAAAAGCTGAAGCAAATTCTTCCCAACCACAATTTTTCTTATAAAAAAATATTTAAGTCCAATTACTTAAATATTCAATATCAATTAACAAATCATTTCGTTTATTAGGAGCATTATTTATAATTTCCTGATATTTGTCAACCAAAAAATTATAATATTCTTTATACTCTTTTTTCATAATTCCAAACTCTAGTTCTTCTTTAACGTTTTTAGTTTCTCTATTAAACAACATTATCTCATAAAACTTATTTCTTTCTTTAACAATAGTATTATCAACCAATCCAAACCCTAAATCATTCAACAAATAACGAACTAATCTTAAATCATTATTACTTTGAATAATGATTTTTTTAATAGGTTTTAAATTGCCATTATTTAATATATGTTTAATTGTAAAACCACCCATGCCTGCAATCACTATAGTGTCAACTTTATCATCGATATTTTCCAAACCATCACTAACAACAGTTTTGATATCCAAACCTTCTTTATTGATATTTTTTTTGGCACTATTTAAAGCGTTTTGACTAATATCTGCCGCCACAACCATTTTGCATAAATTATTCTTTTTAAGATAAATACTTAAATATCCATGGTCACATCCAATATCAACAACGCAATCATTTTTTTCAATATAATTAGCAATCGCCAATAAACGTTTATTATTCATTAGTCACTCATAAAGTCTTTCAATTTCTTAGCTCTCGAAGGATGACGTAATTTACGCAATGCCTTAGCTTCTATTTGACGAATTCTTTCACGAGTAACATTAAAGCGTTTTCCTACTTCTTCTAAAGTATGACTAGTGCCATCAATTAAACCAAATCTTAATTCTAATACCTCTTGTTCTCTTTCTTGAAGTGTCATTAAAACAGACCTTATTTCTTCTTTTAATATTTCGTTAGTTGCATATTCCTCTGGCGACATACTTCTTTCATCTTTGATAAAATCACCCAAATGAGAATCATCCTCTTCACCTATTGGTGTCTCCAAAGAAACAGGATCTTGACTTATTTTAATAACTTCTCTAACTTTATCTACACTGATTCCCATTTTTTCAGCTAATTCTTCTTCACTTGGTTCACGATTCAATTCCAAAGTCATTTGACGTTGAATTCTCGCCATTTTATTTATTGTTTCGACCATATGTACTGGAACACGAATTGTACGTGCTTGATCAGCAAGAGCACGAGTTATAGCTTGTCTAATCCACCAAGTTGCATAAGTACTAAATTTAAAACCTTTATCATAATCAAATTTTTCAACAGCTTTCATTAATCCAATATTTCCTTCTTGAATTAAATCTAAAAATAATAAACCACGTCCAACATAACGCTTAGCTATACTTACAACTAAACGTAAATTTGATTCTGCCAAAATATTTTTGGCAACTTCATCGCCATTAGCAACTCTAATAGACAACTCACTTTCCTCTTCCGGTGATAATAAGCTAATTCGTCCTATTTCTTTTAAATACATACGAACTGGATCATTAATATTAATGTCTTTAGTAATTTCTGCATCATCTAAAATTAAATTATCATCGTTAGTATTAGTATGATGAGAATTACTTTCTTCATCATTTCCCGAAACAACCTCTATCCCCTTCTCAACGAAAAAATTATATAATTCATCAAGTGAATCATTATCTACCTCTAATCCTTTTAATGCATCTGCTAATTGTTCAAAAGTAATATAGCCTTGACTTTTGCCTAACTTTTCTAAATCTTTTTTTCTTTCCTCTAAACTCTTAATTTCTACCATATTCCACACTTCCTTTTTTTAATTCTGTAATTCTTTTCCCTATTTCTAATTTTTTATTAACATCCATCTCATTTTTCATCTGTATTTTCAAATCGTTAATTTGCTTTTTAACCATTAAACGATAATAAGAAGTAATATATTCAATCATATTCTCTTCTGATAACTCTTCTTGCATATTCATTCCAACAATCTCAGTTACCACTTTAAAATTATCTTTATCACTCATATAAGTAATAAAATCCGCAACGTCTATTTTATTATGAATCCCAGAATAATACAATATCTCATTTGCTATTATTCGCAATTTTTCATCTGTTATATACCCTAATTTCTTTTTATATAAATTTACATACTTTTGATCATTCATCATATAATACAAAATACGCATTGCAACCTCATCCTGATGATCATGCTTAACTTTTTCAACACGAGGTTTAACATTGGGAATTTTTTCTTTCTCCCAAGAAATACGTTCCTTTAATAAAGAAATATCAATTTTATAATTATTAGCAATTTCATTAATTGTTATCTCTTTTAGTATTGGATCCTCAACATCTTTTAAAATATCAATAACTTCATTTATATATCCCGCTAATTCAACCGGATTATTCAAATTTCTATTCTTTTTGAGGCTATTTATTCTAAATTCAAAATAACTAATCGGCTCTTTTAGTAAATTTTTAAAACTATCAATTCCGTTTTTTAAAATATATTCATCAGGATCTTTACTACCACTTAAACGAACAATACCTACATCAACATTATTTTTAATTAACATCATACCATTATTGATAGTTGCCGTAAGTCCAGCATCATCATTATCTAAACACAATATAACTTTAACTCTAAGTTTTTTTAATAAATCAATATGATTACTTGTCAAGCTTGTCCCCATCAATGCTATAACATTTTTAATTCCGTTAGCACTTAAACGAATAGCATCCATAAAGCCTTCTACAACCAAGATAAATTTTTCTCTTTTTGCATAATCTTTAGCATTGTGATAATTGTATAGCAATTCTCCTTTTTTAAAAATTTTCGTTTCTTTGCTATTAACATACTTTGCTGAATCCTCATTACGATAAATTCTACCACTAAAACCAACAATATCGCCATCAATGTTCCATAATGGAAAAGTGATTCTTCTAGCAAATACATCAAAACCATGCTCATTAACAACGCCCAATTCTATCAACTTATCAATGCCATAGCCTTTTTTTAATAATAAGTCTTTTAAAGAAGTAGCATTATCAAGAGATAATCCAATACCAAATTCCGCAATTATTTCTTCATTAATTCCTCGTTCTTCTAAATATTTTTTTGCATCAATACCTGAACTAGATTTTAAATTATTTTGTAAAAATCTTTCTGCTAAACTCATTATTTCTAATTCTAATTTAAAATTATTGCTATTTTTTTTAACTGGCCCAAAATCTAAATTTAGCCCCACACTACGAGCTACAATACTAACAGCTTCATTAAAAGAAACATTTTCATAATTCTGAACAAACGTAAAAACATTTCCAGATGCACCACAAGAAAAACATTTGTATATCTGCTTATCATAAGAAACACTCATGCTTGGTGAATGATCATCATGAAAAGGACATACACAAAAATAATTCTTTCCTTTTTGCGTTAAAGGAATATATTTGCCAATCACATCAACAATGTTAGCTTTAGAACGAATGGCATTCAACTCTTCATCAGAAATAAACCCCATAACAACACCCTCTAATTATATATATATACGATTAAAAGCCTATTTCCTTTTTTTTCACGCAAAAAATTGCAAAAATTGCTATTTTTTGCTTATTATTTTAATTTTTGCGACATTTAATAATCAAAAATCCTCCTATTATCAACAAAAAACTACTCCAATAAGAATTCTTAGCAGTATTAGGAATACTTACTTTTTTAACCCCGTTTACTTTCTTATTTTGCTCCAAACCACTAGTTCGTACTTTAATCGGTATCTCACTAAAATCAAAGTTTTTGTTTCCAGCAACTTGCTTAATAATATAATCGCCATAGCCTAAATTAAAACTTTTATTATCGGTAATAGTTAAGATCAACGCTTCTTGGTCATAAACTTTCCAAATACACTCATCATCTAATTCCTTGCCAATGATTTTATTTAAAGTAATGATATTAAAAACGCGTTTTTCATTAATAACCAAATTCGTTTTAATATTATCTTTTATAACAAATTGATAAACATTTTCATCTTTAAATATACCATCATCTCTTGAATAATCTTTTAAAATATAATTACCTGGAGCTAACTCTAAAGAATTAAAATTTAATACATCAATATCTTGAATATAATTTTTACTTTCGTCATATAATCGATAAATATGAGAAGCACAGCTACCACAATAAATTTCATCTTGAATATACTCAATGTTTAAAATTCCATAACTAACATTTATTTTTATATCTAAAACTTGAAATATAAATTTTCCAGGAACAAAAATTAAACAATTATCATTTTCATATATTTGAAATTCCGTATCAAAACGTTGACCATCGTTTATTAAACGCAAATTCATCATTTTTATACTATTAGATTTTATAAATAGTTTATTTTCTTTTATTTCAGCATTATCATGACTAATTGTAAAAAAATTTAAAACATTATTTTTATCAATAAATTCCCTTTCTTCCTTTAAACCTACATTCAATTCTTTTTGATAAAAACTAGGTGTTAAATCTTGCCACTTTACCAAATCTTTTAGTTCATTGATTTCTTCATCATATTTATCAATAATATCACCATTAAAATTTTCAATAAAATGTACGTTATCTGCTCCATAAATTTCTTGCCATATCAAGTATTGTGTTACAACGTACCATTTTTGAGCACCATGATCACTATAGTTATAACCATAATTCACTAGAGCAGCAATTTTTCGATAATCATCTTTACTAAAGTTTTCTTTTAAATCAAAAACATTATTTCCTAAAGAATAACTTTTAGGATTACTTAAAAAAACGACGTTACCAATTGTATCATAAAAAAAACTTATTTTAACTTCAATATCTTCAACCCGTACATAAGCCCCTCTAATATCATCCCCCTTTATAAAATGTCTTTCTTCAGCTAAAGAAATTACCGAAAAGCTAAAAAATAAAATTAAAGAAAAAAATATATATTTCATAAATCACTCCTTTCCCTAATATATATTTTTAATTAACGTTTATTTCCTTTTAAATAATTAAAAAAGACCATATTTGGTCTTTATTCTAGCACTGCTTTAATTCTACGGACACCAGCACTGCTAGCTTCCTCTTTAACTATTTTAAATTTTCCAAGCTCTTTTGTATTAGCAACATGTGGCCCACCACATAATTCTTTAGAAACATCACCTATAGAATAAACAGTTACAATATCAGGATATTTATCAATAAACATACATTCTGCTCCCGATTTTAACGCATCCTCTTTACTCATTTCTGCTACTTTAACATCCAGACCTTGATTAATCCATTTATTAACCAATTCCTCAGTTTTTTTCTTTTCCTCATCACTTAATTTATGATCACAAGAAAAGTCAAAACGCATTCTTTCAGGAGTTATATTGCTACCTTTTTGATGAACATCTTTATTAACAACAATCTTTAAGGCAGCATTCAATAAATGAGTAGCGGTATGATATTTAGTTTCCATTTCACCGTCACCTGATAAGCCACCTTTAAATTTTTCCTTAGATCCAGCTCTGGATAAATCTTGATGAGCTTTAAATTTTTCATAAAAACCATCGACATCCACAATCATTCCATGTTCATCAGCAACTTCAACAGTCAATTCAATAGGAAATCCATAAGTATCATAAAGTTTAAAAGCTAAATCCTTATTTAAATATTTACAATCAATATTTCTTATACATTTTTCAAATTCTTTTAAACCCTTTTCCAAAGTTCTATTAAATTTAATCTTTTCATTTTTTAAAACTTCTAAAACAACATTAGCATTTTTTTCTAATTCCTTATAATATTTTTTATAATCATTTATAACAATTAAAGCTAATTTTTCTTCAAAATTACTATTAAGATCAATACCCAACTTTTTAGCATGCCTAATTAAACGTCTGATTAAACGACGTAAAATATAACCTTGATCGGTATTACTTGGTTTTATTCCCGCTTCATCGGCAGCAATAAAAACTGCACTACGAATATGATCAGCAATAATTCTAATGCTTTCTTCATTTCCTTCATAATTAACGCCACTTAATTTTTCTATTTCCGAAATTAAGTTCTTCCAAATGCTAGCTTTATAATTATCATTGACACCTTCCAATACAGCTGTAATTCTTTCAACACCCATACCGGTATCAACATTTTTGTGAGGTAAATCAGTTATTGTTCCATCGGAATTTTTAGAATATTGCATAAAAACATTATTCCAAATTTCCACCCATCTTTCATCATTAGGATCAAAAACTTCAGGAACCGGATCTTCACTACGAAAATAAAAAATTTCTGTATCAGGCCCACAAGGTCCAAACTCCCCAGCTATCCAAAAATTATCTTCTCTTCCTAAAAAAGCAATTCTCTTATCTTTAATTCCTAAACTACGCCAAATATTAGCAGATTCTTCATCACGAGGAATAACATCATCACCAATAAAACAAGTAACAGCTAATTTTTCAACTGGAATATTTAAAACCTTGGTTAGAAATTCAAAACTATAACCAATACTTTCTTTTTTGAAATAATCCCCTAAACTCCAATTTCCTAGCATTTCCAAAAAAGTATAACGCGTCGTATCTCCAATACTATCTAAATCATTAGTACGTATACATTTTTGATAATCAACTAAACGAGTACCATAAGGATGTTTAATTCCCATTAAATATGGAATTAAAGGTTGCATACCAGCAGTATTAAATAGTACTGAAGGATCATTTTCTGGTACAATTGGAGCACTTGGAATTTGTTTATGACCCTTACTAACAAAATAATCTATATATAAATCTTTAATATTCATTAAAATCTCTCCTTTACAATTGCAACTAATTTTTCTTTCAATTTCTCATCATTATTTATAACATAATCAAATTTATTATAATCATCTAAATCATTTTCAGTAATATGTTTTCTTTGCTTATCAGTTAATTTATTCTTTAAACTATTATTAATTCTAATAGTTATACTATCATAATTATTTTTAAAAAATTCTAATTCGTCAACCATTCTTACATCGCTAATAATTACCACATCAACAAACTTCAAATAAATTTGCATATCTTCATTCATTCTTTTAATTAATAAGTTATTCCCTTCGGCCCGTAAATCCATTCCTAAATTTTGTAAAAATTCACGCGGTTTATTATTTTCATCTCCATCCCAATCAATCAACTCTTTAGCAAATAATTTCAAATATTTACTAAAACCAGTAATAGCACTCTTAATATCTAAATCTTTTAATAATTCTTTCATAATTTTAGCACTTTCACTTTTACCACTACCACTTTTTCCAATAATTAAAATAACTTTCATTAAATCATCTCCAATAAAAAAAGAACAATACCAAAGAGTCATTAATAC
>CALVJF010000006.1 GCA_944331885.1 uncultured Bacilli bacterium | reverse complement strand
ATATCATCTTAAAAAAACAGATAAAATATCCAACGCTATAGATAATTTAGATATAGTAACAAATTTATTATCTACGTTAAAATAATTCTTGAATAGAAAAAAAAATTATAGTATAATTTATACCATAGAGGTGGAATAAGATGAGAATGAAAAATCTGCAAGGGTTCACATTAATGGAACTTTTAGTTGTAATCGTCATTTTGGCATTATTAATTGCCTTCGCCGCTCCACAAGTATTAAATTTATTAGAAAGTGGGCAACAAGATACTTTTAGAAACGAAGCAAAAAGTATGATTTCTATTATGGAAAACGCTTATGCTGCTAAGTCAATGTCTGGCTCTTCTGATATAAAAGCGGGAACTTGTAATGGTGTTTCTTGTCGTATACTATGCATGACATTAGAAGAATTGAAAAATCAAGGATATCTCGACAAAGACTTGGGATCTGGTGCAACCGGCTGGAAAGGATATGTAAGAGTAGAAGTTCCAGTTACTGGTGCAGCAATATATTACATAAGTATAACAAACGGAACATATTACTTACCAAAAGTTGAAAGTGATGACATTGATTCTACAGAAATAGTATCAAATAACATCCCTAGTAGTATAACTTGTCCAACACAAGCAGCTTCAGCATAATAATTTTAAGATTGAGATTTAAAAACTCTCTTTTTTATTGCAATAAATAATAAAAATCATTATAATTTTATAAGGTGATATAAATGTTATTAATCGGTAGTCATGTTTCCTTCAATCCCGAACAATTGTTAAGTAGCGTTAAGGAAGCAATAAGTTATAATGCGAATACTTTTATGTTTTATACTGGAGCCCCTACTAATACTATTCGTAAGGAAATTAATCCAGAATTATTAAAACAAGCTCAAGAATTAATGAATAAAAATGGTATAGATATAAGTAATGTCATATGTCATGCTCCATATATTATCAATTTGGCTAATAACAAAGATCCTGACAAATGGCAGTTTAGTATTAATTTTTTGCGTCAAGAAATTGAACGCTGTCAAGAACTAGGAATTAAAACCATTGTCTTGCACCCAGGTAGTGCTGTAGCAATCTCTAAAGAAGAAGGAATAAAAAATATTATTAATGCTTTAGATAAAATACTACCATTTAGCCAAGGGGTTACTATTGCTCTAGAAACCATGGCCGGTAAAGGAAGTGAATGCGGCTCTAACATTCAAGAAATTACTCAAATTATCAATGGAGTAAGTGATAATCAATATTTAGGTGTCTGCTTAGATACATGTCATTTAAATGATGCTGGTTATGATATGTCAAAATTTGATGAATTTTTAAATGAATTTAAAAAATATATTTCAGTAGATAAAATTAAATGTGTTCATATCAATGATTCTAAAAATGTCCAATCTTCGCATAAAGATCGTCATGCAAATATAGGTTTTGGAACAATCGGCTTTGATAATATTCTTAAGATTGTGCATCACCCAACTTTAATTAAAATACCTAAAATTTTAGAGACTCCATACATAGGTGAAAACGATGAAGACAAAAATCGAATATATCCACCCTATAAATTTGAAATTAACATGCTAAAAAATCAACAATTTGATGCTGATATTTTAAATAAAATAAGAGAATATTATAAATAATTAGCATATTTTAAAGCATATTCTTTAACTAGCTTTTTGATTTTTATAAAGTTTTCTTCGGAAAACTTTTCTTTATATCTATCTATATCTATATTGCCATGATTACTCAAAATAAATTGCCAATTCTTTTTTACAAAATCATAAACAAATAATGCTTCGTTATCGCTTAAATAGAGATTATTTTTAATTGCAAAATTATTTAATTGTTCCAAAGTTAATCTACTTATAAATCTTTCAATCAAAACATACATCTAAATCACCTATAATATTGTATGAAATAATTATTAATAAGAATACTAATAATGGTGATATTTATGCAAACTCAAAGATTTTATTTTCGCTTTAGCATTATTATAATTTTTATTACCATTATTAATATTCGGCTTTATTACTTAGAAAATACGAAAAAATCTTTCTATCAAGAGCAATATGATTTAAAAAGTAATAATATTATTGAAGGCTATAGCGCTCCCAGAGGTAGAATTATTGATCGTAATGGAATAGTTTTAGTAGATAACTATTCTATTAATATTATTACTTATCGTAAAGTATCTAATGTATCAGAAATAGATTTAGCTTTTCAAATTTTAAAAGAAATAAATTATTCAATATATGCTAGTAAAGAAGAAATAATTGAATTTCATTTAAATACTATATCGATACTTGATTATTTAACTGCTAATGAAAAAAAACTATATCAAGAGCGCAAACTTAGCTATGATCAAGTTAAGGAAATCCAAAGAAATCGCATATCTAAAGAAGAATTAGATCAATATGATCAAGAATATCAAAAAGCAATTAGTATTTACAATTTAATGAATAAGGGTTACTCATATGAAACTAAAATAATAAAAAATGAAAATGTTTCTAATAATGAATGTGCTAATATTATAGAAGCTAATATTCCAGGCGTAACATGCGAACTATCATGGAAACGTACACCAGTTTATGAAGACTTATCGCCCATTTATGGTTCAATTAGTCAAATTCCCCAAGAAGAAAAAGATTACTATCTTGATTTAGGTTATAATTTAAATGATTTAGTTGGTATTAGCTACCTTGAAAAACAATATGATCAATACCTTCAAGGAACAAAAACTTTATACTCAGTAAATAATGATAATACTTTAGAAATATATAAAGAGGGAAGTAGAGGCAATGATTTACAGCTTTCTATTGATATTAAGTTAGTTCAAGAAATTAATCAAATAATTAAAAATAACTTATTAAAATCAACCCAATTAAAAAAAACAGACTATTTTAATAGTGCTTATGTGATAGTATCATCACCAAGTACAGGAAATATTTTATCTTTAAATGGCATCCGTATTTTAAAAGATGGTAATGATTATACCTTTAAGGAAGTAACACCCAATATCATTAATACATCTTATACAATGGGCTCAGTTATTAAGGGAGCTTCAATGACAGTCGGTTATTTAAACAACTTAATAAATCCCAATCAAAAAATATATGATTCTTGTGTAAAACTTCATTTTGTACCAGCTAAATGTTCTCATAAACCTTTAGGTTGGTTAGACGATATATCTGCTTTACAAACTTCATCCAACTATTATCAATTCTTGCTTGCCATTGGTTTAACTGGGAAAAAATATTCCTATAATATGGAGTTAAATGCCACTTCACAGCATTTTGATATCTATCGCCAAACTTTTGCTAAATTTGGTTTAGGAAGTAAAACTGGTATTGATCTACCCAATGAAACTACAGGTATAACTGGCAATATTATTGCCGATGATTTACTACTTAATTTAGCTATAGGCCAGTATGACACTTATACTCCAATAGCTTTAAGTCAATATATTAATACAATAGCTAGTAATGGTAAACGCCTAAAAATGAATCTTGTTTCTAAAGTTTTAGATAACCAAGGTAATATAATTTTAAATAATGAGCCAACAATCCTTAGTACTATTAAAGATACCGGCTATTTCGACCGAATCAAAGAAGGAATGCGTCAAGTACTAGATGGAGGAACAGGAAGGGGATATGTTGATCCTAAATATAATCCAGCTGGTAAAACCGGTACATCAGAAACGTATTATGATAAAACCACTACAACTATAACTCAAACTTTCGCCATGTTTGCTCCTGTAAATAATCCAAAATACAGTATTATAGTTATCACTCCAAACGTTTCGTACAATACCCCAGAAGTTGACGAAAAGTATATAGCCCCAATTAATCGTTATATTTCCAAAGAAGTTTCAAAATTAGTGTTTGAAAATTACTAACTATTTTGATATAATACCTATGGTATAAAAAAAGGAGGCGTGAAAAATGGCTAAAACTGATAATAGATCATATGTTACTTTAGTTTGCACTGAATGTAAAAGTGAAAATTATATGACTAGTAAAAATAAAAAGAATACTACTGAAAAATTAGAATTAAATAAGCATTGTCCAAAATGTAACAAACATACAACACATAAAGAAAAAAAATAATAAGTAGGTGAGTTTTATATGAATATAAATATTAATGATATTAAAAATGGCATGACCGTAATTATTGATGGTAATTTATGCTTAATTCAAGAATTCCAACATGTTAAACCAGGTAAAGGCCCTGCATTTGTTCGTATCAAATTAAAAAATTTAAGAACTGGATCTATCGTTGAAGAAACTTTTAATACAAACATAAAAATTGAAAAAGCTCATGTTGATAAGATGACTATGCAATATCTTTATAACAGTGGATCATCTTATGTATTCATGAACATGCAAACATATGAACAAATTGAAATTCCTGAAGAAAAACTAGCAGAAGAGAAAAAATTTCTTAAGGAAAACATGGAATTACAGATTGATTTCTATAATGGTGAAATTATTGGTATAACTTTACCAGAAAAAGTAGAATATGAAGTTGTTGAAACTACAGAAGCTACAAAAGGTAATACAACTAATAACGCCATGAAAGATGCAACTATCGAAACAGGTTATGTAGTAAAAGTTCCACTATTTATATCTCAAGGTGAAAAAATTATTATCTCTACTAAGGATGGTAAATATTCAAGTAGAGCATAAGGTATCTAAAGAGATACTTTTTTTTTGCTCCAAAATATGTTATTCTATATAAAGATAGGTGATAATATGTTACTACTATATGATCGAAAACGTGCTTACATGTTAATAGCGATTATTATTTTGTTAATATCCGCTACAACAGTGTTTTCTTATGCATTTACTAAGCAAAATAATGAGCTTGGATTTTCTATAACAAATAATGATTTAGTAACAACCTTTACAACTCCAAGCGATAATATTCAAACTAATATTGAATTTGTTCAAAGTGAAGAAAATCTCGAGCTACCTAAATATAATTTTACCATCAAAAATATTGCTGACGAAAAGCAATATTATAATATAAATATTAAAATTAATAATGAAGTTGATAAAACTCTACTACCTTACTTAAAAGTTATAATAGACAATAACGAACCCGTATATTTAATTAATAATTCTAGTGAAAATCCTTATTCCGTTTATTTAGGGGAATTAAACAGTAAGGTAGCTAATACACATAATTTAAGTATTTATTTATATAAAGAGGATGCAATAGGTAATGAACTGATAGACATCAACTATTTTGAACTAGACTTTACAATAGAGGTATCAAAGACTAATTACACTCCAAATTTTCAAGAAAATATTCGCCAATTAGCTCAAAATAGCCAAGAGTTATTTCAAGATGAACACGGAAATATCCGCTATTATGGAGCAAATCCCAATAATTATATTAATTTCAATAATGAGTTATGGCGCATTATTGGAATAATTAAAACTGAAACCCCAGATGGTGAAAAAGAATTAATCAAAATTGTGCGAAATGATTACATTGCCAATACAAGTATGGATTATAAATCAAATAACAATTATTCTAGCAATTTTCAAGAGTCACAATTATATCAAATTTTAAATGTTAAAGGATATTGGACGAAAGAAGTAATAACTTGTCCTAATACGC
The DNA here is from genome assembly GCA_944331885.1 of uncultured Bacilli bacterium. GTDB lineage: Bacteria > Bacillota_I > Bacilli_A > RF39 > UBA660 > CALVJF01. The sequence continues at coordinate 19,500 of CALVJF010000006.1, read as the reverse complement.
AAAATTCTAAATTAGAATGTGATTTTACTAATAGTGGACTTCAAGATGATAGCAAAAATTACATTGCTGAAGTTATTTATAATCAAGGAGGATGGAATACTAATAAAATAGCACCTTCCGCATTTTATTTAAAAGAAAAGTCAGTTCAAAAAAACACTGCTAAAGTAACGCTATTAACTGCCAGTGATTACGGCTACGCTGCTGGGCCTAGTTTTCAAAATGTATATTTCGATTCTTTTGATAAATCTCCTAAAAATAGTAATTGGTTATTTAAAGATAAAGAATGGTTAATTTCTCCAAATATTGAAGATTATCGTAAAGCATATAGCATTAATCAAAATGGTCAAGTAGTCATAAATATAAATGTTAATAAACCGCAAAACATTCGCCCTGTTGTGTATTTAAATGAAAACTTAATTCTTGAAAGCGGTGAAGGAACTGAAACAAGTCCATATCAATTGGCTTTAACAAATAATTAGTTTTCCTAATTATTTGTTTTTAATTGTCAATTAAAAGTAAAATAAATATCTAAATTATTGCATAATATTAAATAAGAATTAAAATTAAGGTATATGGTTAATTAGTTTTGTTTAGGAGGAAAAATATGTTTCGCTATCATAATGTCCTAATAAATTATCAAGATACAAAAGTTGCCAAAGAAAAAACAATTGTTTATCTTCATGGCTGGGGGCAAAATATTGCTATGATGGAACCAATAGCTAAACCTTTTCAAAAAGAATATCGAACAGTTATCGTCGATTTACCAGGTCATGGTGAATCTAGTGAGCCTCAAGAAATTTGGACTTTAAACGATTTTGTTGAAATGCTTAATGCTCTTTTTGAAACTTTAAGCATATCTAATCCTATTTTGATTGGTCATTCATTCGGTGGCAAGATAGCCCTTCTATATGCATCGAAATATCCAGTAGAAAAATTAGTTCTTTTAGCTAGCCCATTTAAAGCAAGCTCAAAAAATGACTCTTTAAAATTAAAAATGCTTCGAACAGTAAAAAAATTACCGGGTATGAAATATTTGGCCAATTATGCTAAACGCCATATAGGATCAACAGACTATCGTAACGCTTCACCATTAATGCGAGATATTTTAGTCAAACATATTAACCAAGATTTACAAGAAGATGCTAAAAAAATCAAATGCCCAACTTTAATAATTTGGGGGACTAAAGATAACGCCGTTCCACTAGAACATGCATACGATCTTGAAAAACTTATTCCTAATTCAGGTTTAGTTATTTATGAAAATGCAACTCATTATGCTTATTTAGAAGATTTAAATAAAACCATAAAAGTACTAAATATTTTTATTAAATCAAAGGAGTGATAACATGATTTATAGTTTTCTTTTATCATTATTTTTATACTATATCTACATTTATTTAAAAACAACTAAATCACTTCACATGTTACAACAAAATCGTTATAATCGCGGAAAAAAATATTGGCTTTGGTTAAAGCAAAATCCAACAAAAAACTTTATAAATATTAGTCTTTTAACTTTTATAACAATCTTCTTTTGCTTTATTGACTCATATTTCTCAATGGTTTATATCTTCAACGTAATTTTCTTTGTTCTAGCATTAATACTAGTTAATAAAAAAGACCAAGAAAAATTACCATTAGTATATACATCTAGAATTAAAAGATTAATAGTGACTAATTTACTAGTTCACACTCTAATAGTATTAGGAATATATTTAGTATTTCAAGAACAATATTTAGCTTATTACTATGTTATTTTAAGTATTGTTGCTTATCTAAATCCACTAATAGTTATATTGGACAATTTTATAAATCGCCCAATTGAAAAGATGGTATCAAATCATTTCCGTAACATGGCTGTTAAACGCCTACAAAGTATGAATAACATGGAAGTAATTGGTATAACTGGCAGTTACGGCAAAACAAGTAGTAAAAATATTTTAAATGATATCTTAAATATTAAGTACAATGCTTTTCCCACTCCTAAAAATTTTAATACACCATTTGGCTTAATGATTACAATAAATGAACATTTAGATAAATTTACTGATTATTTTATTGCTGAAATGGGTGCTTGCCGTAAAGGCGAAATTAAAGAATTATGTGATTTAGTCCATCCTAAATATGGAATTATTACTACTATCGGCTTAGCACATCTAGAAACTTTTGGTAGCGAGGAAAATATTCAAAAAACAAAGTTTGAATTAATTGAGTCATTACCAAGTGATGGCTTAGGAGTTTTAAATGCTGATGATCCTAAACAATTGAATTATCAAATAAAAAATAATGTTCCTATAACTTGGATTGGTATTGATAATCAAGACGCTGATATTGTCGCTAGTGATATTAAATTGAGTTCTAATGGAACAGAATTTAAAATAAAATTAAAAAATAAAAAGCAAAAATATCAATTTAGTACCAAGTTATTAGGAAAAGCTAATGTCTACAATATCTTAGCGGGTATTGCCCTTGGCTTGCATTTAAACATTCCTATGGATAAATTAATTATTGCTGTAAAAAAAGTTAAACCAGTTGAGCACCGTTTAGAGATGAAAAAATATTATGATATCAACATTATTGACGATGCTTATAATTCTAATCCTATTGGAGCTAATATGGCTTTAGAAGTATTAAGCTTAATGCCGGGAAAAAGAGTAATTGCTACACCAGGAATGATAGAATTAGCTTCAAAAGATCAAGAAGTACATTATCAATTTGGTCAAAATATTGCTAAGTCAGTTGATGAAGTGATTTTAGTAGGGGAGAAAAAAACAAAAGATATCTATGCTGGTTTAATTTCTCAAAAATTTCCTAAAGAAAAAATTCATATAATTAATGATGTATTAGATGCTTTTGAGTTAATTAAAGAGTTAAAAGAACCCAAAAAAGAAATGTTTGTTTTACTAGAAAATGATCTCCCAGATATTTTTAATGAAGGAAAGAAGAGTGAATAATTATGAAAATAAAAGTTGGAGTTATATTTGGTGGCAAATCTGTCGAACATGAAGTTAGTATTATTACTGCAGTTCAAGCCATGGAATTTTTGAATAAAGATAAATACGAAGTTGTTCCTATTTATATTAGTAAAGATGGAATTTGGTATACTTCCCCAAGATTAACATCTATGGAGGTATTTAAAGATCTAGAAAATATTAATTTATATGCCAAAGAAGTATGCTTAATTAAAAAAAATAATGAATTTGTTCTACAAAAAACTAAAGGTCTTTTCAAAAGCGTTGTTAATACAATAGATGTTGTAATCCCTATCGTTCACGGAAAAGGTGTAGAAGATGGTTCTTTAGCCGGCTATTTAGAAACAATTGGTATTCCATATGCTGGTCCTTCAATGTTAGGAGCAGCAATTGGCCAAGATAAAGTTGTTCAAAAACAATTATTAGAATCAGCAGGTATTAAAGTACCAGCATATGTATGGTTTTACGATAATGAATATATAACTGACGAAAACAATATTATCAAAGAAATAGAAAAACTACATTACCCTGTAATAGTAAAACCAGCTCGCTTAGGTAGTAGTATTGGTATTACATTTGCTAAAAATAAAGATGAGTTGAGAAGTGCTATCGATGAAGCAATTACTTATGATAATAAAATAGTTGTTGAAGCCGTTATTGAAAATCTGCAAGAAATAGATTGCGCTGTAGTAGGAAATCATGAATTTCAAGAGACAAGTTTATTAGGAGAATTTTTAACTAATAATAGTTTCTTAACTTTTGAAGATAAATATATAGGTGAGGGTAGCAAAAAAACAAAAACAGGATCCAAAAGCAGTGGAAAAATTAATACTAGTGGTTTTAAAATACCTGCCAAATTAGATAAAAAAATTGAAAAAGAAATAATCGAAACATCAATTAAAGCTTTTAAACTCTTTAATTTAACAGGGGTAACCAGATTTGATTATTTGGTTGATAAAAAAACAAAACAAGTTTATTTAAATGAGCCAAATACTATTCCAGGCTGTTTAGCTTTCTTTTTCTTCAAAGCCAAAGGCAAAAGCTATACTGAATTACTTGATGATATGATAGCAACTGCCATTAAAGATTATAAATCTGAACAAAAAAGAATCACAAATTTTGAATCCAATATTTTAGCAACCTATAATGGTTCAAAAGGCAACAAAAACAAGTTAAATTAGTGTAAAAAAGTGTCAACAAGCAAAAAAAGTGACACTTTTTTAAATGGAAGTATTTACAAAATAGGCTATTTTAAGTACTATAATGGTAGACAGTGGTACATTGTGGTGGAAAGTGGGGGATAAAAATGTTCATGGGTGAATTTCATCATAATATTGATGACAAAGGCCGAATAATTATCCCAGCTAAATTGCGTTATGAACTCGGGGAAAAGTTCATTATGACTCGAGGCTTGGAAAAATGCCTTTATATCTACTCGGAAACAGAATGGCAAAAGATTGTTTCCAAATTAAATACTCTACCTTTTACTAAAAAAAATGCCCGAACATTTATTAGAACCTTTTTTTCCGGTGCTGCTGAATGTGAATTTGATCGACAAGGTCGAATTAACATTGCCTCCCCACTCGTTAGTTATGCCGATCTTCAAAAAGAATGTGTAGTGATCGGCGCTAACGACCGAATTGAAATTTGGTCTGCTGAAAATTGGCAACAGTTCTTTGAAGAAAATTCTGAGCAAATGGACTTAATTGCTGAAAATTTATTTACGGAAGTTGATTATCATGAAACATTATAGTGTTTTAAAAAATGAGGCTATCGAAGGCTTAAATATTAAGCCTAATGGGATTTATGTCGATGCTACACTAGGATATGGTGGCCATAGTAGTGCCATTTTAAAACAAATAACAAATGGTCATTTATACGCTTTTGACCAAGATATAGAAGCTATTAACTATTCCCAAGAAAAGCTAGCCCAAATAAGTAATCAATTTACCTTAATTCATGCTAATTTTTGCCAATTGAAAAATAAACTAGCAGAATTTAATATTGATAAAGTGGATGGAATTATTTTTGATTTAGGATTATCGAGTCCTCAAATTGATGAAAAGAGTAGAGGATTTTCCTTTATGCAAGATGCTCCCCTTGATATGCGAATGAATCAATCAGAAAATGTAACAGCATCTGACATCATTAATAATTATAATGAAGATGAGTTAGCAAATATATTTTTCCTCTATGGCGAAGAAAAATTATCTCGACCAATAGCTCGCCAAATTAAAAAAACTCTTCAATCTAAACCAATTACAACTACCAAAGAGTTAGTCCAAGTAATAGAAAAAGCTGTTGGTGCTAAATACTTTAATCTGCACCATCCTGAACGCAAAATATTTCAAGCAATTCGTATCGAAGTAAATAAAGAGTTAGATGTTTTAAAGCAAGTATTACCAGATGCCATTGAATTGCTCAATCCTCAGGGAAGAATAAGTGTTATAACTTTTCATTCCTTAGAAGATCGCATAGTAAAGCAAATATTTAAACAATATAGTGAAATTAATGAATTAGTTAAAGGTTTACCAGTAATTCCCAAAGAATACCAACCTAAAATTAAATTAATTAATAAGAAACCAATCTTGCCAAGTGCTCAAGAAATAAATGAAAATTCCCGAAGTAAAAGTGCTAAGTTAAGAATTATAGAAAGGATTTAGATTATGAAAAAAAATAACAATTCTAAAGTAAAATTATTAAAAGGAGAAAAAACATTAGTTTTCTTTATTGCTGTTCTTTTAATAGCTTTGCCAGTTATTAATGTCTATTCTAAAGCCTTAGTATCTGAAACAAATATTGATGTTGAAAAGATAAAAATAAATATTAAACAACAATCAAGTATAAATGAAAGTTTAAATATGAAAATAAGTGAACTAGCTAGCTTAGATAAAATTCAAGCAGTTGCAAATGATATGGGTTTATCTTATAATAATGATAACATTAAAATTGTTGACAAAAGATAGTTAGGAGTCGAAAAATGAAAAGAAGGAAAAATACGATAGTTATAAATAAATTTATCTTTATCTGTATTTTACTTTCTTTTTTTTGTGTCTTTCTAAAACTTGCAGCTGTCGTATTACTTCCTAAAGTAGATGGTATTAACTTAGCAGAATTTGCTTCTAATCGTAATACCGTTACTGAAACGCTATATGCTAAACGTGGGACAATTTATGATGTCAATGGCGAGCCATTAGCTCAAAGTGTAAATTCCTATACAGTTATTGCTTATTTAGATAGTTCTCGTACTACTAATGAGTCTAATCCTCAACATGTTGTTGATAAAGAAAAAACTGCCTCATTACTTTCACCAATTCTTAATATGGACGAAGACTATATATTATCTCTTTTAAGTAAAGATTTGTACCAAGTTGAGTTAGGGCCTAATGGCCGAGGCATTACCGAATTAGTTAAAAGTGAAATAGAAAAATTGAATCTTCCAGGAATAGATTTTATAGCCAGTACCAAAAGATTTTATAAAATGGGACGTTTTGCATCATACACAGTAGGATATGCCAAAAATATCGATGGCAAAATTACCGGCCAAATGGGAATAGAAGCCTACTTTAATGATGAACTTACAGGTACCGATGGCTACAGAGTATATCAACAAGATGCCTACGGCTACCAAATTCCTAATACTGAAGCTGACCTTCAACAACCAACTTCTGGTAAAGATATTTATTTGACAATTGATAACAATATTCAATTATATGCCGAAAATGCCGTAAATAATATTGTCGAAGATTATGACATCGAATGGGTAACTTTATCTGTACTTGATGGTAAAACAGGAGCAGTACTAGCAACAACATCAAGTCCATCCTTTAATGCTAACATAATGGATATTGAATTATATTATAATCCTTTAACCCAATATGTATATGAACCAGGATCAACTATGAAGATATTTTCCTTTATGGCCGCTATGGAAGAGGGTATATATGATGGGGATGCTATGTACCAATCAGGTACTAAACCCGTCGATGGTTCAATAATCAAAGACTTCAATAATGTAGGTTGGGGCAAAATATCATACGATACCGGATTTACTTATTCATCTAACGTTGCCGCTACAAATCTTGCCTTAGAAATGGGAGCAGATACATTAAAATCTTATTATGAAAAATTAGGTTTTGGCCAAAAAACAGGAATAACTTTACCAAACGAAATGGCCTGAAAAGTTGATTTCAAATACCGTACTGAAATTGCTACTGCCGCTTTCGGTCAAGGAATCACTACTACTCCCATCCAAAATCTTCAAGCTTTAACTTTTCTTGCTAATGATGGGGTAGTAGTAAAACCATATATTGTCGATAAAATAGTTGATAGCTCTACAGGCAAAGTTATTGAACAAGCTAAACGTACCGAGTTAGGTCGTGTAGCTAGTAGTGCGACAACCAACAAACTTATAGATTTAATGCGTCAAGTAATTACTACTAAAAGAACAGATGCTTATGTTTATCAACCAAGTACCGTTGAAGTAATCGGCAAAACTGGTACTGCTCAAATAGCTGGAAATGGCGGATATTTAACTGGAACATATGACTATATCCGTAGTTTTGCAGGACTTTTCCCATATGATGATCCGCGTTATATAGTTTATATATCTGTTAAACGTTACCACGGCCCAATTTCCTTGGTAGGGAAATCTGTTGCATCATTAATTGCTGAAATAGCTAAATATAAAAATATTGAAAATATAAATGACATTAGCGAAGTAGATAACTCTATTAATGTAAGTTCTTACCTTAGCTTAGATGTTAAAGAAATAGAAGAAAAGTTAAAAAAACAAAAATTAGACCCAATTATAATTGGTAACGGGAAATATATTATTAAACAATATCCTATTAATCAGACAATAATATCTGGTAGCAAAGTATTTTTATATACTAATGGTACTGAAATTACAATGCCAGATATTACTGGCTGGTCTCGTAATGAAGTTATAACATTCTGCAATCTTGTTGGTCTTAAATATACAATTAGTGGCTATGGTGAAGTAACTGAAAGTAGTATTGAAGAAGGAACTGTAATTAATTCTCAATCTAATTTAACTATAAAATTACAAGAAAAGGAAAGTAACTCTAGTGTTAGCTAGAGTTTTTTTATTTTCCAAAAAAAATCACACTTAAGTGTGATTTCTAAATTTCTTCAATTTTTATAAAATTAGTAACCCCAATTTCTTTTTCAATTGGAATTCCACCTGCTAATATAACAATGTCACCTTTACTTAAATTTAATATTTTTGTTGCACAATCTACACAGTCAGCTAATAATTTATCTGTAGTTTTCTCAATTGGAATAATTGTTGGATAAACTGCAAAATTAAGAGCTAAACTATAAGCTACTTCTTCATTTGGACAAGCAGCTAAAATAATTGAATTAGGACGTAAATTACTTATTTGATTAGCCGAATAACCAGACATAGTTGCTGTTACAATTGCTTTAACATCTAAAGCATTAGTAGCTTCGTCAATAGCAGCTGCGATAGTGCTAGGTATATCATAAGCAAACTTAGAACCAATTCTTTCAGCATAATTTAAATGTAACTCATTATGAGCGCAAATACTTGCCATACTTTTAACAGCTTCAACAGGATATTTGCCAGTTGTCGTCTCACCACTCAACATTACTGCATCGGTACCATTTAAAACCGCATTTGCAATGTCACTAACCTCAGCACGAGTAGGGCGTGGATTCTTTTTCATTGATTCTAACATTTCGGTTGCTACAATAGCAATTTTACCATGTTCACGGCATTTACGAATTATCATTTTTTGAGTAAAAGGTAATTCTTCCATTGGCACTTCAACACCCAAATCTCCACGAGCAACCATAATGCCATCACTAACCTCTAGTATTTCGTCGATGTTTTTAACACCAGTTGTACTTTCAATTTTAGATATAATCTTCATGTTGTCACGATTATATTTTTTTAGTATTTCCCTAGCTTCTAGGACATCATCTTTGCTTGAAACAAATGATAAAGCTAAAAAATTACCATCATGTTGACATGCATAAACAATATCTTCATAGTCTTCTTCACTAATAAATGGAATATCTAAATGTACACCAGGGACACTAAGACTTTTCTTATTTCCAAGAACACCTCCATTTATAATTTTACAAGTAACTCCGTCTTCTTCTTTAGAAATTACAGTTATTTCCATTAAACCATTTTCTAATAAAATAGAATCTCCAATACTTAAACTATCAATTGCTCCTGGATGATTAACAGAAAATCTTTCTTCATTACCCAAAACACTTTCTTTAACGACTCTAATTGTTTTACCTTCAACAAGATTAATTTCCCCGTTTTCTAACATTCCATTACGAAATTCAGGGCCTTTAGTATCGTATAAAATACCTATGTATTTATTAGTTCTTTTACGAACTTCTTTAACAGTTTTAACCACATTTACTTTTTCTTCTTCAGTAGCATGTGAAAAATTAATTCTTGCCACATTCATACCAGCATAAACCATTTTTTCCATTGTATCAGCATTACAACTAGCAGGTCCAATACTACATATAATTTTTGTCTTTTTCATTAAATATCACCTTTTATAAACCCTTTCCCTCAAAACATTATGTAAAAAATATACCAACAATTTCTTTTAAATACAATAAAAAAAGCTATTAAATAGCATTTTTCTTAAACAATTCCATAGCTTCATTAAATTCTTGATCTGTATCTAAACCAGCTAAAATTTCTTGTTCATCGATTACAATTAACTTTCTAATAACTAAATCACTAGCATCTTTTATGTTTGCTAGATATACATATTTGTTTGTTCCCTCAAGAATTTTTAATATTACATAGTTTTCTTTATCTTCTAATTCGACATATTCTAATTCTTTTGACATATTAAGCACCAACTCCAAATTTTTCTTCTAATTCCTGCTCTTTTAAAGCCGCATCAACCACCATTCTTATATAAGTCTCATACATCTCCGAACTCGGTTCCCCATCTATAACGCATTTTTGCTTTATTAAAAAATCATCCCAAGATTTACAACCGGCAAAACACTGTATTTTTTCATTTTCTGGATCGCTATTGGCATATATTGAAACTGACCTTATAATTCGATCAAGATTTTCTTCTTTTAAATAACCTTCAATCTCATCATTTTTAATCCTAGAATAAACATTATACATTTCTAATTCAGGATTAGCTGACATCGCTATTTCTTGCCCAATAAAATTCTCACTATAAGCATGATACTGCAATTGATCGCCAGTTCTATAAATTGCATTTTCATCACTTATTACATCATCAAACTGTTGAACATATGAATTAAAATCCCAATTGTCTTTAACATTTTCAATCATATTTGCTAGTCCATTAGCTCCGCCAGCCATAATGCCGGTCGCCAAAGCACTTGCTATTAAAAATGTTTTAAATCTTACCACAATTTTTTTGCGATTACTAAAAACAATATGCACTCCTGGTTTTACGCTTTTACGACGCATTCTATTAATTTGATCGTCATTAATATTTGTCATTACTATCACCTTACTATCTCAAATATACATTTTTCGCTGTTTAATGTCAACTAAAATACTTAGCCAATGTAAATAAGTAGCATATCTAACCAGTTTTTATGCTATACTTATACAAAGGGTGATAACATGTCCAAAATTAAAGTTTTAATTCCATATGCTTCATATGGAAGTGGTCATAAAACCACGGCCCAAAGCATTGCTAAACACTTAGAGCAAAAAGATTATGATGTTCTATGTGTTGACGTTTTAAAATATATTAATCCAGTATTTGAAAAAATAACCACTAACCTTTTTGAAAAAATAACCTTTAAATTACCATTTTTATGGGAAATAATATATAAATCAACTGACTTCAATAGTCAATCATTTTTCCACAAACTATATAATAATCGTCGTCTCCAAAAATTAATCTTCGACTTTAATCCAGACATTGTCATCTCAACTCATTTTTTTCCTTCCCGAATTATAGCCGATTACATAACTAATGGGTTATTAAGTACTAAACTAGTTACGATTGTTACTGATTATGAAACTCATGCGCAATGGATAACTAATAGAAGAGTAGAGAATGCAATAGTTGTTAATACTCCATACGAAAAAAAAGAATTACAAAAAAAAGGCCTTAAATCATCTAAAATAAAAACTTTTGGAATACCTATTTCTGAAAAATTTTACAATAACAAGTTAAACCATTCACAAATAAAAAAGAAATTGAATTTAAAAGAAAATATTCCAATTATTTTATTCTTATCTGGTGGTAGCAGTGGCTCTAAAAATTCCTTAAAATATTTAAAAAAATTAGTCCAAATGCATCCTTACGCATATATTTTATTTATTTCCGGTACTAATAAAAAAGTCTATAATAAGGCTATAAAATATCAAAAGAAATATCACAACGATTTTTTAAAAGTATATGGCTTTGTTAACAATATGCCAGAATTTTTGGCAATATCTGATTTTGTCATTACAAAACCTGGCGGGGCAACAGTCACTGAATGTTTACATATGAATAAGCCAATGCTTTTAATAACTTATAATGCTGGTCAAGAAAGAGCAAACTATAAATATATTGTTCGTAATAATTTTGGCAAAAAAGTTTATTCATTATTTCATTTTCGTTTAACTATCAAACATTTTTTAGAACATCCCGAAATTATAAAGCGATATGCTAAAAATATCTCTCATGCTCATAATGACAATGCTTTAATAGAGATAGAAAAATTAATTCAAGAGTTACTTAATAAAGATAAAAAGGCTTAATAATTAACTAGCCTTTATTTTTTCTTAAAATATATTATAATAATTGTAGGTGATTAACATGGCATATATAGAATTTAATAAAGTAGTAAAAAAATATGATATGGGTGATATATCTATAACCGCTTTGGATAAAACAACATTTTCCATTGAAAAGGGTGAACTAGTAGTAATATTAGGCCCATCAGGTGCTGGTAAAACTACTGCATTAAACATTCTTGGTGGTATGGATAAAGTTACAAGTGGAGAAGTAATAGTTGATGGTAAAAAAATTAATAAGTTAAAAGAAAAAGAATTAATTAAATATCGTCGTAATGCAATAGGATTTGTTTTTCAATTTTATAACTTAATCCAAAACTTAACTGCTTTAGAAAACGTCGAATTAGCCGTCCAATTATGCAAAGATCACTTAGATCCTAAAGAAATTTTAGAAAAAGTAGGATTGAAAAATCGTCAAAATAATTTTCCTTCTCAATTATCAGGTGGCGAACAACAAAGAGTAGCTATAGCTCGTGCTATAGCTAAAAATCCTAAGTTATTATTATGTGATGAACCAACTGGCGCCTTAGATTATAAAACTGGTAAACAAATACTTGCCTTGCTTCAAAAAACTGCTAAAGATGAAAATATGACGGTTGTAATCATTACTCATAATAGCGCATTAGCACCAATGGCTGACAAAGTAATAAAATTTAAATCTGGAACTGTATCAGATGTTATCATCAATAAAAAGCCAACTCCAGTAAGTGAATTGGAGTGGTAAAATGAAAAATCGTATTATAACAAGTACTTTTCGTAAAATAACTTCAACTTCCAAAAGATATTTGTCGTTAATGGTAATGAGTCTTCTAGGAGTTGGCTTTTTTGCTGGTATAGAAGCTACTGCCCCTGACATGCAATTAACTTTGGATAAGTATCTAGATAATGCCAATTTTTATGATTTCAAAATTAATTCTACTCTTGGCCTAACTGAAAATGATTTAAAATCTTTAAGTCAACTTCCTAATGTTGACCAAGTAACTGCCAGTTATTTTAAAGATGTCCTAATCGCTACCAATAATCATGAATATGCAGTAAAAATTCACAGCATAACCCCTGATATTAATAAAATTACCATTACTGAAGGCAAAATGCCTAACGAAGCAGAATTATTAGTAGAAGAGCAATTTCTAAAAGATAACGATTTAAAAATAGGTGATACTATCACTATTGAAGACGCTAATTTAGCATCTTCAAGATATACAATTAGTGGAACAGTTAAAAGCCCTTTTTATTTCTCATTTGAAAAAGGAAGTACAAATATATCTTCAGGCAAAATAGATTATTATATGTATTTAAATGCAGACGAATTTATAATGGAATACTATCCTGAAATATATATAACAACGAATAATACTAAAGATTTATTGACTGGTTCTCAAGATTACAAAGACACAATTACCAACAATCTTTCTAAAATTGAGAGTATTCAACATCAGCAAGAAGATCAACGTTACAATGAAATATTTAATGATTTATTATCAGCTATTCCTGAAGAATTATACCAATTAAATAAAGAAGAAATAGATCAAACAATTGCTGATGAAATAGGTCAGTCAAAATGGATTATCTCAATCCGCGAAGATAATTCTAATTATAATACATTTACTGACTCTGTAGAATCAATAACTAGATTGGGTTCAACATTCCCTATAATATTTTACTTTGTTGCTGTATTAATATCTTTAATCACAATGACTAGAATGGTTGAAGAAGATCGTACGGAAATTGGTACTTTAAAAAGTTTAGGATATCGCAATGGTACAATAATGTTCAGATATTTTGCTTATTCGCTTTCATCTACTATTGTTGGTGGCTTAATTGGTATGTGCATAGGCTTTGTGGCTTTGCCAACAATTATTTGGAATATATATCGATTAATATTTGATATTGATAATTTTGTCTTAGAATTTAATTTTGCTTTCGGATTTATTGGCCTATTCATTAGTGTTTTGTGTATAACTCTATCAACATATGCTTCTTTAAAGAAGAGTTTAAAAGAAAATTCAGCTAGCTTACTTCGACCTAAAGCCCCTAAAATTGGTAAAAGAATCATCTTAGAATATATTCCCTTTATTTGGCGTCGCCTTAGTTTTTCCAGCAAAATAACCGCTCGTAATATATTGCGCTATAAAAAACGCGTTTTAATGATGCTAATTGGTATCGGCGGTTGTACATCACTTATCTTAGCTGGTTTGGGCTTAAAAGATTCTATTGCTGCCGTATCTAATATTCAGTATCAAGAATTGTTTCAGTATGATGCTATGATAGTTTTAAAGGGTGATAATTACCAAAACATTCAAAATCAACTTAATAATATCTCAGAAATAAAATCATCATCTTTAGCTATAACTGAAAATTATAAAGTAGAAAATGATGGTGCTATTAAAGAAGCAACTTTAATTGCTACTTCAGAGAATTTGCCAAATATTGTAAATTTAAGAACTAGTAACAAAAAAACCATAACTTTAAAAGCTAATGAAATTGTAATTACTCAAAAATTAGCTAAACTTATTGATGTTAAAATAGGTGATACTATTACTATCACTGATAGTGATTTAAATGAATATAAATTCAAAGTATCTAACATCGCTGAAAACTATATTCAAAATTACATTTTTGTTGATATAGGTACTTATCAAGAAAAAATAAAGGAATATCATCCTAATAGTATATATATAAATTATGAAACGAATGACGAAGAAAATCTTCATAAAACAATTATGAACAATGAAGAAGTTTCAACAATAATTACAACAACTGCAGTTAAAGATATGATGGATGATATGTTAAATTCTTTAAATTCCGTTGTCCTAGTTTTAATTGTTTCATCGTCTTTATTAGCTATTGTTGTTTTATATAATTTATCGAATATTAATATTAGCGAACGTCGCCGAGAAATAGCAACTTTAAAAGTATTAGGTTTCTACAATAAAGAAGTTGATTCTTATATAAGTAGAGAAAACAATATTTTAACTTTCGTTGGCATCATTATTGGTTTATTGTCTGGTAGTTATGTATCTAATTTTATTATTAGTACATGTGAACCTGAATATATTATGTTTGTTCGCCATATTAATTTAAGTAGTTATATCATAGCTATAATAATAACTATTATCTTTTCTATCATTATCAGTATTTTAAATCATTACGCTTTAAAAAAGATAAATATGGTAGACAGCTTAAAAAGCATTGACTAGGAGGAAAAGACATGCTTGAAATAAAAAACATAAATAAAAATTATCAAACTGGAGAATTTATCCAAAAAGCTCTTAATAATGTCAGCATTAAATTTCGTGAACATGAATTTGTTGCCATCTTAGGGCCAAGTGGTAGTGGAAAAACTACATTATTAAATATTCTTGGTGGGTTAGATCAGTATGATCATGGAGATTTACTAGTAAATGGTCTTTCAACCAAAAAATTCAAATCCAAAGATTGGGATGCTTATCGTAATAATTGCATTGGCTTCATTTTTCAAAGTTATAATTTAATTAGCCATATTTCTATCCAAAGTAATGTAGAATTAACAATGACTTTGAGTAACTATACAAAGAAAAAAAGGAAATCAAAAGCTCAAGAAGCTTTAAAAAGAGTAGGGTTAATTGATCACGCTCACAAAAAACCAAATCAATTATCTGGTGGTCAAATGCAAAGGGTTGCTATTGCCCGTGCTTTAGTAAACGATCCGAATATTATTCTTGCCGATGAACCAACTGGAGCCCTAGACTCTAAAACAAGTATTCAAATAATGGAAATGATTAAAGATATTGCTAAAGATAAATTAGTAATAATGGTAACTCATAATCGCGAGCTCGCTGAAAAATATGCCAGCCGTATAATTGAATTAAAAGATGGCGAAATAGTTAGTGATTCTAATCCATATAATACTGAAGAAAAAAATAAGAAAATATCTATCAAAAAAACTAAAATGAGCTTTTTGACTGCTATAAGTTTATCTTTCAATAATATTTTAACTAAAAAAGGAAGAACCATTTTAACTGCTTTAGCATCTTCAATTGGTATTATCGGAATTGCATTAATTTTATCGCTATCAAATGGTTTTGATATTCAAATAAAAAAATTCGAAAGTGACAGTTTATCGTCTTTGCCAATAGTTATTAGTGAAGAAAGTATGACTTTAGATGAAGAAAATGCTGAAAGTATGATGGGAATAGAAAAAGATAAAGAAAAATATCCTAGCGATGAAGTAATCTATCCTAAAGATCCTATATATGAACAATTAACTGTCAAAAATGTCATTACTAAAGAATACATTGATTTTATCGAAAACTTAGATTCAAGTAAAATTAATGGCATTTCCTATACACGTATAACAAATATGAATTTAATCACCAAAAAAGATGATATATATAGTCCTGTTTCAATGCAAGAACTTAGTTATTCTGTATTACCTAAAAAATTAGGCGATAATCAAAAAAACGGAATAATTGAGGAAGATTTTGATCTTCTTGCTGGTTCGTTACCAGAAACATATACGGATTTAATATTAATGGTAGATATGTATAATAATTTACCTTCATCAGTTATTACTGCTTTAGGTTTAGATAAAAATCAAGAAAAGTTAACTTTCGATGATTTAATTGGTAAAGAAATTAAATTGGTAAATAATGATGAATATTATATCAATACCGGTAATTATTTTTTACCAAGCCAAAACTATGAAGAAATGTATAACGCAAGTGATACAAAAGCTCTTAGAATTGTAGGAATTATAAGAGCTAAAGAAGGTAACAAAATTTACCAAAATTCTAGTGCTCTTTTATATAGTGATGATTTAATAAAATATGTCATTGAGCAAAATCAAAATTCCCAAATCGTTAAAGCTCAAAAGAACGCCGATTATAATATAATGACTGGCGAAAAATTTTCTGACGATGAAAAAGGGACTGAATTAAAAGAACAAATTTTAGCATATTTAGGTGCTGATTCGGTACCTATGGCAATTCAAATTTATCCTACAGATTTTGAATCTAAAGAATACATTGTAAATGCTCTCGATGAATATAACTCTAATAAGAATGAAGAAGAAAAAATACTCTATACTGATATGAGTGAATTAATGACCGAATTATCTTCTAGTATTATGGATGGAATCACAATTGTTTTAATAGCTTTTTCTTCTATCTCACTAGTTGTGTCATCGATAATGATCGGCATAATAACATATATATCCGTTCTTGAACGCACTAAAGAAATCGGTATTTTACGTAGTTTAGGTGCACGTAAAAAAGATATTACCCGAGTATTTAATGCTGAGACAACTATAATTGGCTTATTTTCTGGCTTATTAGGAATAGGCATTACCTCTTTATTGATAATTCCTGTTAATATAATTTTATATAACCTAACTGAATTAAAAAATGTCGCTATTCTAAATTCTTTGCATGCAGTTATATTAATCGTTACAAGCTTAATATTAACTTTAATTGGCGGTTTCATTCCAGCAATTATAGCAAGCAAAAAAAATCCAGTAGAAGCTTTAAGAACCGAATAAAAAAAAGGAAAAACCTTCTTAGACTAATATATAACTAGTATAAGGAGGTTTTAAAATGCTTAAAAAATTTATTTATATTTTAATTATTATAAGTTTTTGTTGTTGTCAAAAAATTAAAGCAATTGAACCAGTCAATTACGATGGTTATATTTATCCTGACGAGTACATAAATGGCACTTACATAAAAATGGTAAAACCATCGGGATGGTCAAAATATTTTACTGCTCAAACAATTAAAAGAAGTAGCGATAATTCTCTAGTATACTGTTTAGAACCTTATATAACTGTTGATAGTACTAGTCGCTATCAGATTTATTCTAATAATTATGCTGAAATTTTAAATATTTCTCCATCAACCTGGGAAAGAGTCACTCAACTCGCTTATTATGGTTATGGCTATGTAAATGGAAATATTAATCACCAATCTAGCAAATGGTGGATTATAACTCAAATGTTAATTTGGCAAACCCTTAACCCAGAAAGTGATATTTATTATACTAAAACTTTGAATGGTGCAAAAGATTCTTCAAAATATCAAACTGAAATTCAAGAATTAGAAAAATTAGTAAGCAGTCATAATTCTAAACCAGAGTTTAATGATATTCCAAAGATTATTGCCAATACATCAACCACTTTATATGATGTTAAAAACGTCTTAGAGGATTACACAATAGAATTTAATTCCAACATTAATATAATCACTAATAATAATCGCTTAATCATAGAGGCAGAACATCCCGGGCAATATGACATTAAATTCACTAAAAAAAAGTATTATCAAGATAACGTTATTTTATATTTCTCTTCTTCCTCCCAAAAAGTCATGAGTGTTGGGAACACATCTCCAGTGACCAGTAATTTAAAAATAGAAGTAATACAGCCTCAATTAATAATTCAAAAATATGATCAAGAAACAACTAGACCTCAAGGCGAAGCTACTTTGCAAGGAGCAGTGTATGGACTATATAACTCAAACGACGAACTGATAGATACTTTAACAATTTCAAAAAATAATTCTGCAACATTTACAAATTTTACGGAATATGGCGAATATTATTTACAAGAAATAACTCCGAGTATAGGTTATACTTTAAACAAAAATAAGTATTATTTTAAATTGACTGAAGAAAACTATCAAATAAATCTAAAATTACCAGAGAAAGTTATTAAAGGACAAATCAAAATAATTAAAAAAGATTATGATACTAAGCAAAAAGATCCTTGTTTCAAAGATACTATTTTTCAAGTATTTGATTCTAATAATAATTTAGTAGAAACTTTAATAGTTGACGAGACTTCAACAACACCTCGTATAACACTCCCATATGGTAAATACTATATTAAAGAAACTAAAGCAGTAAAAGGATACAAACTAGATCCTAAAATCTATGAAGTATCAATTACCAAAGATCAATCAGTTTATGAAATTTTTTCATATAATGAAAAAATAAAAGGACAAATCAAAATAATTAAAAAAGATTATGATACTAAGCAATCATCTTCAATATTTCACGGCACAACGTATGAAATATACAATATAAAAAATGAATTAGTAGATACTTTGACAATCGATGAAACATCAACAGCAATTAGCAAATTACTTCCATATGGAACATATTACGTCAAAGAAATCAAAACCATTCAAGGATATAAACTAGATGAAAAGTTATATGAAATATTTATAACAGAGGATAAAAAAATATATGAAATAGAGTCATATAACGAAAAAATAAAAGGTCAAATCAAAATAATCAAGAAAGATTATGATACTAAGCAATCATCTTCAATATTTTACGGCACAACGTATGAAATATATAATATAAAAAATGAATTAGTAGATACTTTGACAATCGATGAAACATCAACAGCAATTAGCAAATTACTTCCATATGGAACATATTACGTCAAAGAAATCAAAACCATTCAAGGATATAAACTAGATGAAAAGTTATATGAAATATTTATAACAGAGGATAAAAAAATATATGAAATAGAGTCATATAATGAAAAAATAAAAGGCCAAATAAAAATAATCAAGAAAGATTATGATACCAAGCAATCATCTTCAATATTTCATGGCACAACGTATGAAATATACAATATAAAAAATGAATTAGTAGATACTTCGACAATCGATGAAACATCAACAGCAACCAGTAAAGAATTACCATATGGTCAATATTATATAAAGGAGAAGACCACTA